>NZ_JASCPP010000086.1:0-29711 GCF_029959745.1 Pseudomonas sp. PS01298
GTCAGGCACCCTCTTCAGCGACTGGCACACCGCTTTCGCGAGCAAGCCCGCTCCCACAGTTTTGATCGGTGCTAGGGCTGACGGCCGAGGTGCTGCACTGGCATTGGCAGGCGGCAAACCCCATCCAGCCTTGGAATACATGTCAAATGTGGGAGCGGGCTTGCCCGCGAAGACGGTAGATCAGCCCCCTCTTCAGCGACTGACACACCGCTTTCGCGAGCAAGCCCGCTCCCACAGTTGGCACCGTGTTCGCTTTAGATACCCTTCTGCGCCAACAACTCCAACCCTTCATGCAACGCCGGGAACAGGCTGTTGTTGAAGTTGTTCCAGCGCAGTTCGAGGATGGTGTCGTCCGGCGCAATCTCGGTCTTGAGCACGTCGTGGAACACTTCGCCGGAGTCGATGCCATTGTCGACGTAGTGGAACGACGCACCCGTCAGGTACAGCGGCTCGGACGGGGTGGTGGCCTTGGTGACCCAGTCCGTGACAGTCAACCCACGTGCGCCGTACAGCGCATTCCAGGTGGCGTAGGCGCCACGGCGCTCGTACGGCGACTCGATGCGGGTAATCCCCGGATGAATGTTCATGATCCGACGCGCAAACGGCGCACCCGGGCGCACCAGTTCATCGAGGATCACCAGCAGCCCATCGAGCACCACGATATCGGCCTTGAGCTCCACCAGGGTGTCATGCAGGCGGCGTTCGAAATCCTGCTTGCCGGCGATGTGCTCGGCGCTGCCGCGTGGCAGGCGGCGGTAGGTGGACGGCACGCTCAGCAGCAGATCATTGACCAGGCGCCCCTGCACCCGCAGGTCGGCCGGGTACAGCCACTGGCGGCCCGGCTGGTAGGCAAAGCCGTAGTCGCTGACCAGCTGCTGGTCACGCGGGTTCTGCTCGTCATCGTCGTACACCACGCCTACCAGGTTGTAGGCCTCGCCCAGCGGCGTGTCGTTGAGCGACCCCACCAGAAACTCCAGCACCGACTTCATGTAGCGCTCATGGTCCTTGTAGGCCACAGGCTGCCCGGCCTTGTCGGCGGCGGCATTGCGCAGGGACCACACGTACACCAGATTCTTTTTCGTCATTGTTTCGCTCTCGCTGGATAGATCAGGCACGCGCCCATACGCGTGCGCCTACCCAACAAGAACGAACCAGGCGCCGGGCAATTTATCCGCCGCCGTCACCGCCGGGCACGCCGAGCTAAATAGTCGCGCCAATCCTTCGTTTGTCATGGGTAAGGGTCTGTGTGCCCAGCCCCCTCTATTCACTTTCCGGGAAGTACTTATGACCGACCCCAAGCGCGGCGCCTTCAAGGGTTTGCTCGCATTGCTCAGGCCTTTTCGCACCATCGTGACGGTCTCCGTCGCCCTGGGCATGGCCGGCGGCCTGGCCATCACGTTGCTGCTGGCGACCATCAATAATGCCCTGCACTCCGCCACCGGCATGACGCACGGCGTGATTCTGACGTTTGCCGCGCTGTGCCTGCTGGCGCTGACCAGCTCGATTGTCTCGGATATCGGCACCAACTACGTCGGCCAACGCATCATTGCCGCGCTGCGCAAGGACCTCGGCGAGAAGGTGCTGTCGGCGCCCATCGAGCAGATCGAACAGTACCGCTCCCACCGGCTGATTCCGGTATTGACCCATGACGTCGACACCATCAGCGATTTTTCCTTCGCCTTCACCCCGCTGGCCATCGCGACCACCGTGACCCTGGGCTGCCTGGGCTACCTGGCGTACCTGTCGGTGCCGATGTTCCTGATGATGGTCGTGGCGATCATTATCGGCAGCAGTGTGCAATTCATCGCCGGAGCCAAGGGCATCCGTGGCTTCGACGAAGCCCGCGACCAGGAAGACGAACTGCAACGCTATTATTCGGCGATCGCCTCGGGTGCCAAGGAGCTGCGCATCCACCGGCCACGGCGCTACCGCATGAACACCCACCGCATCCAGGAGACCGCCGACCGCATCAGCGATATCCAGGTGCGCTCGGTGAACATTTATATCGTCGCCAAGACCTTTGGCTCGATGCTGTTCTTCGTGGTCATCGGCCTGGCCCTGGCGATGCAGGCCTACAACCCCAACCCGGACCCTGCGGTGATCACCGGCTTCGTACTGGTGCTGCTGTACATGAAAGGCCCGCTGGAACATGTGGTGGGTTACCTGCCGATCATCGGCAAGGCGCGCATTGCGTTTGCGCGGATCACCGAACTGTCCGAGCGTTTCTCGTCCCCCGAGCCCCACTTGTTGATGGACGGCAGCGAAGCCCCGACTCCGGTGGTCAACAGCCTTGAGCTGCGCGGCGTGACCTACAGCCCGCCGCCGGTGGAAGGCAGCCAGCCGTTTCACCTGGGGCCGATCAACCTGAGCATCAAGCAGGGCGATATCGTATTTATCGTCGGCGAAAACGGCTGCGGCAAGACCACCCTGATCAAGCTGCTGCTCGGCCTCTACCAGCCCCAGGCCGGCGAAATCCGCCTGAACGGCGAAACGCTGACCGCTGCAGCACGCGACGACTACCGCCAGTTGTTCACCACGGTATTCGCCGATTACTACCTGTTCGATGACCTGGTCCAGGGCAGCGCCACCCAGTCGCTGGACAGTGCCGCCAAGTACCTGGAACGCCTGGAAATCGCGCACAAGGTCAGCGTCAAGGACGGCGTGTTCAGCACCACCGACCTCTCCACCGGCCAGCGCAAGCGCCTGGCACTGGTGAATGCCTGGCTGGAAGAACGTCCGGTGCTGGTGTTCGACGAGTGGGCGGCCGACCAGGATCCGGCGTTCCGCCGCGTGTTCTACACCGAGCTGCTGCCGGACCTCAAGCGCCTGGGCAAGACCATCATCGTGATCAGCCATGACGATCGTTATTTCGATATCGCCGATCAGTTGGTGCGCTTGAGCGCAGGGAAAGTCGTGGCAGAACTGGAGCCCGCATAAATTTTTCCGGTTTATGCGAGTGGGAACGTCTCATATGCAGCAATGAGAATTAACCGCATTAACCACCTATTTGCCAACACTTAAAAAGAGAAACACACCATGCCCGTACGGCTTGCCCTCAGCCCATTGAGCACCGCACTTTCCATGCGGCGGGCTTTGAAATTCAACGTTCTGCCCAACGCCCTGGCGCTGGCGATCAGCCTGCCCGTAGCAGGTTATGTGCAGGCGGAAGAATTCGAATTGAACATTCCGGCGCAACCACTGAGTACTGCGCTGCAGGTGTTCGGTCAACAGACCAACCTGCAAATCCTGTACAGCCCGGAAACCGTGCAGAACAAACACAGCACGGCGGTCAGCGGCAAAATGGACCCGGTACGGGCAATCGAGCGCCTCCTGGGGGGGACAGGCGTGAGTTACAGCCTGCAAGGCAGCTCGATGATCATCAACGCGCCAAGCTCGGGCACCGGCGCCGTGGAGCTGGGGGCCACCCAGATCAACGCCAACCAGCTCGGCACCATCACTGAGGACAGCGGCTCCTATACGCCGGGCACCATCGCCACTGCCACCAAGATGGTACTCACGCCACGGGAAACGCCCCAGTCGATTTCCGTGGTCACCCGCCAGACCATGGACGACTTCGGCCTCAACGGCATTGACGACGTGATGCGTCACACACCGGGCATCACCGTGTCGACCTTCGACAGCGAGCGCACCAACTACTACGCACGCGGATTCCCGATCCAGAACTTCCAGTACGACGGCGTGCCGACCACGCGCAACGACGGCTACTCGGCCGGCCAGACCCTCAGCGACATGGCGATCTACGACCGCGTCGAAGTGCTCAAGGGGACTACCGGCCTGATGACCGGCGCAGGCGGCCCTGGCGGCACCATCAACCTGGTGCGCAAGAAACCCACTGCCGAGTTCAAGGGCCATGTCAGCCTGGGTGCCGGCTCGTGGGACAACTACCGCTCGGAGCTGGACGTCAGCGGCCCGCTGACCGACAGCGGCAACGTGCGCGGGCGCGCCGTGGCGGTGCATCAGGACCGCCATTCGTTCATGGACCACTATGAACGCAAGACGGATGTCTACTACGGCATCCTCGAATTCGACCTGACGCCCGACACCCTGCTGACCGTCGGCGCCGACTACCAGAACAACGACCCGAAAGGCTCCAGCTGGTCGGGCAGCCGTTCGCTGTTCGATGGCAACGGTAACGAGATCAGCTTCAACCGCGGCTACAACAACGGTCCGAAATGGAGCAGTTGGGGGCAATACAGCCGCAGTGTGTTCGCCACCCTGGAACACGCCCTGGATAACGGCTGGATCGCCAAGGCCAACTACAGCAACCAGCTCAATGGCTACAACGCGCCGCTGGGTTACGCATCGCCCATACCGAATTCCAGCGACCGGGCGTCGGTCTATGGCTCCAAGTTCACCGGCAAGACCATCAGCAACAACGGTGATTTCTACCTCTCCGGGCCGTTCAGCATGGGTGGACGGGAGCATCAACTGGTCGTCGGTTCCTCGGTCTCGCGCTCGCACTGGCAAGGCAACGACTATTACGGCTACGAAGCGACCTACAGGGACGGCAATAATTTCCCGCTCTATGAGTGGGACGGTGACAGCCTCGAACCGCAATGGGGCCCGGCCCACGAGAAAGACGACATCACCCGCCAGGCGGCCGTCTACTTCTCGACTCGCCTGAGCCTCACCGACGACCTGTCGCTGTTGCTCGGTTCGCGCCTGGCCGACTACCGGCTGACCGGCACCAACGACTCGCGGGAAACCGGCAAGGTCATCCCTTATGCCGGCATGGTGTACGACCTCAACAAGAATTTCTCGGTGTACGCAAGCTACACCTCGATCTTCATGCCGCAGATGCTGCGGCCCGACCGCAACAACAAAATGGTCGAGCCTGACGAGGGCGAGAACTACGAGCTGGGTCTGAAGGGCGAGTTCTATGACGGCCGCTTGAACGCCAGCCTCGCCTACTTCGAGATTCATGAATCGAATCGTGCCGAGGAAGACACCGAGTACAACAACAATATGCCGGCCAACTCGCCCGTCGAGTGGGCCTACATGGGCATCAAGGCCAAGACCAAGGGCTATGAAGCCGAGATCTCCGGCGAATTGGCGCCAGGCTGGCAGGTGCAGGCGGGCTACACCCACAAGGTGATCCGCGATGACGACGGCAAGAAATTCTCCACCTTTGAGCCTCAGGACCAGTTGAACTTCTATACCAGCTACAAGCTGACCGGCGCCCTCGACAAGCTGACCCTCGGCGGCGGCGCGCGCTGGCAGGGTGAGGTCTGGCAGGATGTCTACAACCGCGGCAAGGATGTGACCCAGCGGTTTTCCCAAGACCCGTACTGGCTGGTGGACGCGATGGCACGCTACCAGATCAGCAAAAACCTCTCGGCCACGATCAACGTCAACAACGTGTTCGACAAACGCTATTACACCAACATCGGGTTCTACACCTCGTCTTACTCCGGCGACCCCCGCAACGTGATGCTGTCGACCCGCTGGGACTTCTGACCCCGGCCTAGGCAATCCCCAACACCCTGTGCAGGCACCCTGCACAGGGTGTTTTTTTGGGCGGGTAATTCGTCTTGGCTGCCGTTGCCGCCCGCGCATCAAAAAGCCCCAGCACACATCACGTGGGCTGGGGCTGTCTGGTCAGGCGACAGTTACTCCATGGCGGCTACAAAGCTGCGTACGAACCCGGCGTTGTCAATGATGCGCTCGTGATCCACCTCGATCACCTCCGAGCGCACCACACACGCCGCGCCGATCACCCGCTGCATGCTCGCCTCAATCAATGCCTTGTGCTGGCCAGCACGGCTCTTGGCCGCCCACCAGCAACTGACCGGCGCCTTGAGCGGCTTGAAGTCCGCCTGTTCCATGCGCTTGAACAACGCACGGTCGACCTCCCAGGAGACCTGTGCCTCATTGCCGCCCAACAGTTCCTGCTTGATGTCCTGGAACGCTTGGCCCAGGGAGGCCTCGGCCCATTCGACGAAGCCTGCCCATTGCTGGTCTTCAGCGATGTGGGTGGCCTGCAAGCCTTCCCAAGCGCGGTGGATCGCCTCTGCAGAGGCCGGGAACATCACGCCGAGTAATGCCACGCGTCGTTCGTTGTCCGAGATCTCGCTGTCATCGCTGACGACTGCCGCGTCCCAGTACTGCGTGAGCCAGCGCGGTGGCGAGGAGTCGATCCAACCGACAAACTCCACCTGCCGCCCCGCCTGCTCCAGGCCATGGGCCACTTCGACCGCCAGGTTGCCGCCCAATGACCAGCCACCCAGACGGAAGGCGCCTTCGGGTTGAGCCTCCAGCAACTGTGCGGTGTAGTCCTCGACCATCGTGGCCCAGGACGGCACTTGCGCGCCCTCCTCGGCCAATGCACGGCAGATCACACCGACCACCGGCCGCTGATCGCGCAGCGCCAGGGCAATGGCTTTGTAGCAATGCACTGAACCGTAGCTGGGGTGGAACAGGTAGAGCGGCGTGCCCTCGGTGCGGCTGTTGAGCGGCACCAGCAGCGACCGGCGCGCAGTGCCTTCCAGGCAAGCAACCTGGGCACGCACGGTCGGGTTGAGCATCAACTGACTGACTGAAAGGCCGATGCCGCTGGCCTTGCGAATCCGCTCCTTGAGCATCAAGACCAACAGCGAGTGGCCGCCAAGTTCGAAGAAGTTGTCATGGACACCCACCTGCTCGACGCCGAGCACCTCTCGCCAGAGGTGCGCGACCGTGTGCTCCAACGCGGTCTGCGGCGCTTCAAAACGCTGGCTTGCCTGTGTGTCCGGCTTCGGCAGGGCCTTGCGGTCCAACTTGCCGTTGGGGCTCAGGGGCATCTGTTCCAGCACCAGCCACTGCGCCGGCACCATGTAGTCCGGCAAATGAACGGCCAGGTGTGCACTGAGGATTTCACGCCAGTGTTCACCCTGCTCCTGCAAGACCAGGTAACCGACCAGGTGCTTGGCGTCCACCGCCAGCACCGCTGCCTCACGCACCGAGGCGTGCTCCAGCAGCCGCGCTTCGATTTCGCCAAGCTCAATGCGCAAGCCGCGCAGCTTGACCTGATGGTCGATGCGCCCGGCGTATTCGATCACCCCATCAGGGCGATAGCGGGCCAGGTCGCCGGTACGGTACAGGCGCTCACCCGCGATGAACGGATGAGCGATAAAGCGCTCGGCAGTCAAGCCCGGGCGACGGTGATAACCCCGCGCCAGGCCAACGCCGCCGAGGAACAGTTCGCCGAGTACGCCGGCCGGGACCGGCTCGAAGTTGTCGTCGAGGATGTAGCAGCCGAGGTTGGCAATCGGCTTGCCGATAGGCACCGCGTCGCGACCTTCCTCGACGCACGTCCAGTGCGTCACGTCGATGGCGGCTTCAGTCGGGCCGTACAAGTTGTAGAGCCCGGCATGAGGCAGCTTGGCGAAGACTTGCTGCTGCGCATCGACGGGCAACGCCTCGCCACTGCAGACAATACGCTGCAGGCTGGTGCAGGACGCCACGTTGGCATCCTGCAGGAACGCTTGCAGCATCGACGGTACGAAATGCAGGGTGGTGACCTGCTCGGCGTTGATCAGGCTGACCAGCCTGGCCGGATCACGATGATCACCTGGCGCCGCGACCACCAGGCGTGCGCCGGTCATCAGTGGCCAGAAGAACTCCCACACCGACACGTCAAAACTGAACGGGGTTTTCTGCAACACGGTATCGCCGGCATCCAGCGCGTAAGCCTCCTGCATCCAGCACAGGCGGTTGGTCAGCGCCACATGACGGTTGCCGGCGCCCTTGGGCTGGCCGGTGGAGCCTGACGTGTAGATCACGTAGGCGAGGTTTTCGCCGTCCAGCACGATCCCGGGGTTGGCGTCGCTGTAGCCTTCGAACCCGGCGTCACCCAATATCAGCGTTTCCAGGCCTTGAGGGACCGGCAACTGCTCACGCAGATGGGCTTGGGTCAACAGCAGTTTCACCCCACTGTCTTCGAGCATGTAGGCCAGGCGCTCACGCGGGTATTCCGGGTCGAGCGGCACATAGGCGCCACCGGCCTTGAGCACCGCGAGCAAGCCGACCACCATCTCGATGGAACGCTCCAGCGCCAGGCCGACCAGTACGTCCGGGCCCACGCCGGCTTCCAGCAAACGATGGGCCAGGCGGTTGGCGCGTCGGTTCAACTCGGCGTAACTCAGGCGCTGCGCCCCATAGGCCAGGGCCGGAGCCTGCGGTGTCAGCGCGACCTGGTCCTCGATCAGCTGATGCACCGTGCGTTGCAACGGGTACTCGCGCGCCGTCGCATTCCAATCCTCGACGATCAGCGTGCGCTGCGCGTCCGGCAGCGATGGCAGGTCCGCCAGGCGCTGCACCTGCGGCAGGGTCAGGGCCTGCAACAGCTGCTGGAAGTGCTCGGCCAGGTGGACGATCGCCTGTGCGTCGAACGCGGCGCGGTCGTAGTTGAACTCCACGGCCAGGCTGTCGCCCATGGCCAGCAACACGGTCAACGGGTAATGGGTCTGCTCCAGGCTGTCCATCGCGCCGAAGCGCAAGCCGGCTGGGGAGCCCTGCTCCAGCGCTGCAGACACCGGGTAGTTCTCGAACACCAGAATGCTGTCGAACAACGCTTCACCACCGAGGCCCGCCCAACGCTGGATATCGAAGAGTGGCGTGTGTTCTTGTTCGCGCAGGCGCAGGTTTTGCGTCTGCACAGTCTGCAACCAGGTCTCCACGCTCAACTGCGGGCTGGGCGTCGCCACCACCGGCAGCGTGTTGATGAACAGGCCGACCTGCTGCTCAATCCCCGGCAACTCGGCCGGACGCCCTGCCACCGTCGCACCAAATGCCACGGTGTCGAGGCCGGTGTGGCGTTGCAAGAGCAGCAGCCAGGCGCTTTGCACCAGGGTATTGAGGGTAACTTTGTGGCGTTGGGCAAACGCCTTGAGCTGCTCGGTCGCCGCCGGTGCGAGTACCGACCGGTGAACCCCGTTGACCTGGGCCAGGTCTTGCTCGCGCTGGATCCCGCGCGACAGCCGCGTCGGCTCCTGCAGCCCCGCCAATTGGGCCTTCCAGAAGGTTTCGCTGATGACCGGATCCTGCGCCTGCAGCCAGGCGATGTAGTCGCGATAGCGCCCGTTCGGTGCACGCAGCGACTCGCCGGCATACTGCTGCATGACTTCGCCAAACAGCTGCGAGGCGCTCCAGCCATCCATCAGGATGTGGTGATTGGTGTAGATAAGATGGTGACTGTCGGCACCAGTGCGCACCACCACCAGGCTCAGCAGAGACGCCTGCTCCAGCACAAAACCTTCGGTGCGCGCGGATTCGGCCAACGCATCGAGCGCCTCGGCGCGGTCCGGGCGGTGCTGCCAATCGTGCTCGATCAACGGCACTTGTACCGTCTTGTAGACCACCTGCAACGGCTGCTCCAGCTCGGTCTGCCAGAGGAACGCCGTACGCAGGATGTCATGGTGTTCCAGGACCACCTGCCAGGCCGCCGCGAACCGTGCAACATCCAGCCCTTGCACGTCGACGCGCAACTGGTTGATGTAGTCGCCGGAGCCGTGGCCGTACAAGGATTGAAACAGCATGCCTTGCTGCATAGGCGACAACGGGTAAATGTCCTCGACGCGACTCAACGGCAGCGCCAAGCCATCCAACTGCGCCTGGCTCAAGTGCGCCAAGGGGAAGTCCGACGGCGTCGCGCCGCTGTTTTCGGGCTGGCAGCAATGCTCGATCACCGCCTTGAGCTCAGCGGCATAGTCGTCGGCCAACTGCTGGATGCTCGCCGGGTCGAACATTTCCTGGCTGAAACTCCAGCTCAGGTTCAACTCGCCGCCATACACCTGGCCGTTGATTTCCAACCAGTTGCCCAGCGACGCTTCGGGGCTTTGATCGGCCCCGGCCGCATCACCGGAAGGCGTGAACAGGCCCTGCTCGTCACTGCTTTCGAAGCTGGCATCGAACTGGCCGAGGTAGTTGAAGGTGATGCGTGGCTGCGGCAGGTGCGCCAGGGCTTCACGCACTTGCGGCGGCCCCAGGTAACGCAAGGCGCCAAAGCCAATCCCCTTGTCGGGAATGCCGCGCAGCTGCTCCTTGATGCCTTTCACCGAGCCCGCCAGGGTCAGCGCCGGGGTCAGTTTCACCGGGTAGAGACTGGTGAACCAGCCGACGGTGCGGGTCAGGTCGATGTCTTCGAACAGGTCTTCGCGGCCATGTCCTTCGAGGCGGATCAGGGTCGAGGCATGACCGGTCCAGCGTCCGACCACACGGGCCAGCGCGGTCAGCAGCAGGTCGTTGATCTGCGTGCGATAGGCCGCCGGTGCGTCCTGCAACAGCCGACGGGTGTGCGTGGCATCCAGGTGCGTGGTCGCACTGGCGGCATGCCGGTTGCTCAGGCTGGCACCCGGCTGGGCGCCCGGCAGATCGGCCTCGACGCCATGCAGTTGGGTCTGCCACCACGCCAGCTCTTGCGTCAGCGCGTCACCTTGAGCGTATTGCTGCAGACGTTGCGCCCAGTCGCGGGTCGAGCTGGTCTTGGCCGGCAATGCCACCGGGACGCCACGGTCAACCTGGCGGTAGGCGGTTTGCAGGTCTTCCAGCAGAATCCGCCATGACACGCCGTCCACCACCAGATGGTGGATGACCAGCAACAGACGCTGCGAGCCATCGTCCAGCTCGACCAGCACTGCGCGCATCAACGGGCCTTGGCCAAGATCCAGGCTGCGCTGGGCTTCTTCGCCGAGCGCCGCCAGTTCGTCAACACTGCGCAGTGCGGTTTGCCACAGCACGGCATCGGCCTGATGCTGCTCGGCGCCGCGATACACACCCTGCCAGCCATCAGCGCCTGCGAGGAACTGCGAGCGCAAGGCATCGTGATGCACGAGCAATGCCTGCAGGGCCTGGGTCAAGGTTACCGCGTCGAGACGCGCATGGGGTTGCAGCACCACCGACTGGTTCCAGTGATGACGTTCGGCAATGTCGTCGGCGAAGAAGGCCTGCTGGATCGGCAACAGCAGCGTCTCGCCGCTCAATGCAGCCTGGCTGATCGTCAGCCCTTCGACGCCCTGGCGCGCGACACCGGCCAGGCTCTGCACAGTCTGGTGCTGGAACAGGTCTTTGGGCGTGAAGCGGATACCGGCCTGACGCGCACGGCTGACCACCTGGATCGAGATGATCGAGTCGCCACCCAGCTCGAAGAAGTTGTCGTTCAGGCCCACTTGCGGCAGGCGCAGCACATCCGCCCAGATCGTCGCGAGTTGCTGCTCCAACTCACTCTGCGGTGCCACATAGGCTTGTTGCAACAGGCTCGCATCCGGTTGCGGCAGGCCCTTGCGGTCGAGTTTGCCGTTGGGGGTCAGCGGCATCTGCGCGAGGAACATGAAGTAGGTCGGCACCATGTAGTCCGGCAGGCGGGTTTTCAGCGCGCGACGCAGGCTTTCACGAAATTCGGTTTCATTTGCCGGCTGCGTGTCGGCCGGCACCACATAAGCCACCAACTGTTTACCGGTCGGGCCTTCCTGGGCCACCACCACGGTTTCGCCGACATTGTCCTGCTCACGCAGGCGCGCTTCGATTTCACCCAGTTCGATGCGGAAACCGCGGATTTTCACCTGATGGTCGACACGACCGAGGTAGTCCACCACGCCATCCGGCCGCCCACGGGTCAGGTCACCGCTGCGGTACACGCGGCTACCCGGTTTGCCGAAGGGGTCCGGCACGAAGCGCTCGGCGGTCAGTGCTGGACGCTCCAGGTAACCGCGCGCCACGCCCTCGCCACCCAGGTACAGCTCGCCAGCGACACCGATCGGTTGCAAGTTGAGCTGCGCGTCGAGCACGTAGCCGCTGCGATTGCCCAGCAAGGTGCCAATCGGTGCATAGACCGCGCCGCACGGGTCGCCTTTGCGTGCTTTCCACAGCAGCGGCGTGACCACGGTTTCAGTCGGGCCGTAGCCGTTGAACAAGTAGGTCGGCTTGAGCGCACGCCAGGCCAGGTCATAGCTGGCCTGCGCCACCGCGTCACCGCCGAAGCAGTACACACGGACTTTCGGAGGATTACCGTCGCGCTCGGCATGTTCGGCCAGCTGCTGCAGGTACACCGGCGGGAACACGGCCATGGTCACGTTGTGACGGTGCATCTGTTCGTAGGTGTACTCGGGCAGCCACAGGCTGTCATCGCGGATCAGCACGCTCGCGCCGTTGATCAACGGGTGCATCCAGCCTTCGTGGGAGCCGTCGAAGGCGAACGACATGAAGTGCAGTTCGCAATCGGCCGGCGAGGTTTCATAACGCTCGCCGGTGGCGATGATGTGCGCCACCAACGGGCCGTGGGACACCGCCACGCCCTTGGGCATGCCGGTGGAGCCGGAGGTGTAGATCACGTAGGCCAGGTTGTCACCGTCCAGCATCACCTGCGGTGCAACATCGCTGTAGCCGCTCCACGCTTCGGTACGGTCGATGGCCAGCGTGTCGAGCCCTTCGGCCAGCGGCAATTGCTGCTGCACCGCCGTATGGGTCAGCAGCAATTTGGCGCGGCTGTCCTGCATCATGTACAGCAGGCGGTCACGTGGGTATTCCACGTCCAGCGGCACATACACGCCGCCGGCTTTCATCACCGCAAGGAACGCCACCATGATCTCGGCACTGCGCGGCATGGCGATGGCCACGCGCACTTCCGGGCCGACACCACGGGCGATCAGCGCATGGGCCAGGCGGTTGGCCTGGCGATCCAGCTCGCCATAGCTCAGGGTCTGTGCATCGAACTTGACCGCCACCGCCGCAGGATTTTCCCGCGCACGGTCGGCGACCAATTCGTGCACCAGGCGCTGGGCCGAGAAACCGGAACCCGTGCGGTCCCACAGTTGCAGGATCTGTTGGCGCTCATCCGGGTCGAGCAGGTTCAACTGGCCGATACTCTGCTGTTGATCCTCGACCATGCCTTGCAACAGGTTCTGCCAGTGGCGCGCCATGCGCTCGATGGTCGAGGCATTGAACAGGTCGGTGGCGTAACCCAGGGTCGCCCAAAGACTGTCGGTGCCCTCGTGCACATCCAGGTCGAGGTCGAAATGGGCCGTGTGACTTTCCCACTCCAGCCCTTCGACGCGCAGCGCCGATAATTGATGTTCGCTGCCGCCCAGGCGTGCTTCGGTCTGGTGGTTGAACATCACCTGGAACAGCGGGTTGAGGCTCAGGCTGCGTTCGGGCTGCAACGCCTCCACCAACTGTTCGAACGGCAGGTCCTGGTGATCCTGGGCCTCCAGCGCCCGCTGGCGCGCCTGCTGCAACAGCTGCGTGACCGTAGTCTGCTCATCGATATCGGCCTTGAGCACCTGGGTGTTGACGAAGAAGCCGATCAGCCGCTCGGTTTCGACCCGGTTGCGGTTGGCAATCGGCACGCCGACGCGCACGTCTTCCTGGCCGCTGTAGCGGTGCATCAGCGCCTGGAACGAGGCCAGCAACAGCATGAACACGGTCACGCCTTCGCGTTGCGCCAGGCCCTTGAGGTCCGCGACCAGTGCGCACGGCAATTGCACAAACAGACGCGCACCGCGATGGCTTTGCTCGGCTGGGCGCTGATGGTCGAACGGCAGTTCCAATACCGGTTGCTCGCCGCCCAGCAAACCTTGCCAGTAGGCCAACTGCCGGGCTTTTTCACCCGCGTCCATCCACTCGCGCTGCCACCGGGCGTAATCCGCGTACTGGATCGGCAAGGCCGGCAGTTGCAGTGCCTGGCCCTGGCTGTAGGCGCTGTACAACTGCACCAGCTCATCGACCATGATCTGCATCGACCAACCGTCGGAGACGATATGGTGCTGCACCAGCACCAACACATGCTCGTTCTCACTCAGGCGCAGCAAACGGGTCCTGAGCAACGGGCCGGCGAGCAAGTCGAATGGACGGGCTATTTCAGCTTCCACCTGGGCCTTGAGACTGGCCTCATCGGTTTGCACCACGGTGATCTCAACCCTGGCCTGTGGCGCAATCACCTGCAGCGTTTGCGCGTCGTCCTGCTGCAAATGCGTGCGCAGGCTGGCATGCCGCGCCACCAGGCTATCGAAGCTGCGTTGCAGCGCGTCGAGGTCCAATTGGCCCTTGAGGCGCAAGGCACTGGGCACATGGTAGGCGGCGCTGTCGGGGTCCAGCAGCCACAGGAACCACTGGCGCTCCTGGGCGTAGGACAACACCAGCGGCAGCTCTCGCGACGCCGGCACCAGCGCTGGCGCGGTCGAACCGCCCCGCTTGCCCTCGGTATGCAGGGCTGCGACAAAGCCGTCCAGGCGCGGTTGCTCGAACAGTACCCGTAGCGGCAACTCGATCCCCAGGTTATGCCGCAGGCGCGACGCCACTTGCATGGCCAGCAACGAATGGCCGCCTCGTTCGAAGAAGTGGTCGGTAAGGCCAATGCGCTCGGCACCGAGGATATCCGCCCAGATTGCCGCGACCTGCTGCTCCAGCACGGTGACCGGCGCCACCCAATGCGGCGTCGCGTGGCTTGCCTCCGGACGCGGCAAGGCCTGGCGGTCGAGCTTGCCGTTGGGGCTCAGTGGCAAGGCCTGCAGGAACATGAAATGCGCCGGCAC
Organism: Pseudomonas sp. PS01298; assembly: GCF_029959745.1. Classification (NCBI taxonomy): domain Bacteria; kingdom Pseudomonadati; phylum Pseudomonadota; class Gammaproteobacteria; order Pseudomonadales; family Pseudomonadaceae; genus Pseudomonas; species Pseudomonas sp. PS01298. The sequence goes on from NZ_JASCPP010000086.1 coordinate 14,526, forward strand.
CATGTAGTCCGGCAGTTCATCGCGCAATGCGCTGCGAATCTGCTCACGCAGCGCATCCTGCTCGGACGCCGCCTGCGGTGTGACCACATAGGCGATGAGTTGCTGGTCGGCCGCAATCACCAAGGCTTCGCGCACGCCCTCCTGTGCCAGCAGGCGGGACTCGATCTCGCCGAGTTCGATACGGAAACCACGCACCTTGACCTGATGGTCGATGCGCCCGATGTACTCGATCACACCATCGGCACGATAACGCGCCAGGTCACCGGTGCGGTACAGGCGGCCGCCACCTGCGGGGTCGAAAGGGTCAGGAATAAAGCGCTCGGCGCTCAAGGCGGCGCGATTGAAATACCCGCGCGCCAGCAGCGGTCCGCCAATCACCAGCTCACCGGCGACGCCCACGGGCACGGGGTTGAGGCTGGCATCCAGCAGATAGATGGCGCGCCCCTCAAGCACGCGACCAATCGGCATCATTTGCGTCACGGCTTCGCTGCCATCCACATAGCCTGCGCAATCCAGGGCCGTGACCGTGACGGTCGCTTCGGTAGGACCGTAGGTGTTGAGCAGGCGGACATGGCCCAGCCCGGCCTCGCGCCACGACGCCAGCCCTTCCGGCGGCATGGCCTCGCCCCCCGCATGCACCTGGCGCAGACGTGCGTAATCACGTACGCCACGCTCGGCAAAGTCACGGGCGATCAGGTGCCAATACGCGGTGGTCAGGTCGACCACCGAGATCTCATGTTCGATCAGTTGCGTGTAGAAGGTGTCGCTGTCCCACAGCTCGCCGCCCCGCACCACCACGCCAGCGCCGCAGCACAGCGCCGGGTAGAGTTGCTCGACGAAGCCGTCGAAGTTGAACGTACCGAACTGCAGTACACGGTCGGCGGCAGTCAGGTCGAATACATCGATAAACACCTCGACGTGCCGCGCCAGGGAGGCCTGGTCAATCCCGACGCCCTTGGGCCGCCCGGTCGAACCGGAGGTGAACATCAGGTAGGCCAGGTTGGAGGCGAACGCACGCGCCGGTGGATTGCTCGACGGGTACTCGGCCAGCCAGTCCGGGTCGGACTCCAGGCAGATCAACGTGAGGTCCGCGGTGATCGGCAAGCGCTCGAGCAAGGGCTGCTGGGTCAGCAACAGCTGCAAGCCGCTGTCTTCGATCATGCATTGCAGACGATCGCGTGGGTATTGCGGGTCCAACGGCACATAGGCGCCACCGGCCTTGAGCACGGCCAACAGCGCGACGATCATTTCCAGCGAGCGGTCCACGGCCACGCCGACCAGGCTGTCGGCGCCCACGCCCTGCTCGATCAGCCGGTGCGCCAGGCGATTGGCGCGCCGGTTGAGGTCGGCGTAATCCATGCGCCGTTGATCCATGATCAACGCGACCGCCTCGGGCCGGCTGGCCACCTGCCGCTCGAATTTGCTCAATACGCTGCCGTGGGCGGCCCGCGCCGGTTGCGGCGGGTTCCACTCATAGAGCATCTGCGCCTGTTCGCTGCTGCCCAGGATCGGCAGGTCGGCGACACACTGTCGGGCAGCGCCAGCCACGCTCTTGAGCAGGTTCTGCCAGTGCCCGGCGAAGCGCTGCAAGGTGCTCGCGTCGAACAACGCGGTGGCGTAGGTCAGCGAGGCCAACAGGCCCTCGGCGGACTCCTCGGTGTCCAGGCTCAGGTCGAAATGGGCGGTGTGGCTGTCCCATTCCAACCCCTGCACCTGCAGGCCCGGCACGTGTTGCCCGGCGCGATTGGCCTGGGCATCCGACTGGTGATTGAACATCACCTGGAACAGCGGGTTGTGGCTCAGGCTGCGCTCGGGTTGCAGGGCCTCGACCAATTGCTCGAACGGCAGGTCCTGGTGGTCTTGCGCGCCCAGCGCCTGTTCCTTGACCTGTTGCAACAGCTGGGCAAAGGTCATGTGCCCGTCGATCTCGGCCCTGAGCACCTGGGTGTTGACGAAGAAGCCGATCAGTTGCTCGGTTTCCAGGCGGTTGCGGTTGGCGATAGGCACACCGACACGGATATCCGCCTGGCCGGTGTAGCGGTACAACAAGGCCTGGAAGGATGCGAGCAGCACCATGAACATCGTCACGCCTTCGCGCTGTGCCAGGGCGCGCAGGCCCTCGACCACGCCGGGCTCGACACGCAGGTCCAGGCGCGCACCGTCATAGCGCTGCAGGGCTGGGCGCGGACGATCCAGCGGCAACTCCAGCACCGGCTGCACATCGCCCAGGCGGTCACGCCAGTAGGCCAGCTGGCGTTGTTTCTCGCCCGCCTCCATCCAGCTGCGCTGCCACTGCGCGTAGTCGGCGTATTGAATCGGCAGTGCCGGCAGCTGCGGGTCGAGGCCCTGGCTGTAACCGGCGTAGAGACTCACCAGCTCATCGACCATGACCTGCATCGACCAGGCATCCGACACAATGTGATGCTGCACCAGCACCAGCACATGTTCGCGCTCGCTCAGTTGCAGCAGGGTGATACGCAGCAACGGGCCGGCCTGCAGGTCGAAGGGCCGGGCGATTTCTGTCTCTACCAGCCTTTGCAATTCAGCGGCGGTGGCCGAACCCAGGCGCCGGTGCTCGATAACCGGGCGGGCTTGTTCGAGCACACGTTGAACGGTCTGCTGCACATCGGCGAAAAACACTGTGCGCAGCGTTTCATGGCGCTGCACCAGCGTATCGAAAGCCCGTTGCAAGGCCCCGTGGTCGAGTGTGCCCAGCAGGCGCAGCGCGGCGGGAATGTGATAGGCCGCGCTGTCGGGTTCCAACTGCCAGAGGAACCACTGGCGCTCCTGGGCATACGACAACGGCAACGGCCGTTCACGATCGGCCCGCGGGATCTGCGCCACCTCGGCGCCCGCCTCCCCCAGCCCACGCACGAAGGCGCCCAGCACCGGTTGTTCGAACAGGCTTTTGAGCGCCACCTCGATCCCCAGCGCCTGGCGGACACGCGACACCACGCGGGTCGCCAGCAGCGAGTGCCCACCGAGTTCGAAGAAGTGGTCTTCCAGGCCCACCTGCGGCGTGCCCAATACGTCCGCCCAGATGGCCGCGACCTGGCTCTCGCGCTCGCTGACCGGCGCCACATAGCGTTTTTGCAGCAGGCTGGCGTCCGGTTTCGGCAGCGCCTTGCGGTCCAGCTTGCCATTGGGTGTCAGCGGCAGGCGCAACAGGAATTGCATGTGTGCCGGCACCATGTAGTCCGGCAGTACCTCACGCAACGCGACCTTGCACCGCTCGCGCAACGCGCCTTGATCGGCCTCAGGCGTCGGGGTGTCGGTCACCAGGTAGGCCAGCAACTGGTCGTTCTCGGCTACCACAACCGCTTCGCGAATGCGGCTCTGCTCGCGCAGGCACGCCTCAATCTCGCCCAGCTCGATCCGGAAACCGCGCACCTTGACCTGATGATCGACGCGGCCGATGTACTCGACCACGCCATCCGCGCGATAGCGCGCCAGGTCACCGGTGCGATACAGGCGTTCGCCGTTGCCGGCAAAGGGGTTGGGCACGAAGCGCTCGGCAGTCATCGCCGCCCGGCCGAGGTAACCACGGGCCAGGCCGACCCCGCCGATCAACAGCTCGCCGGCAGCGCCGACCGGGCACGGGGTGAGGTCGGCGTTGAGAATGAACAAGGCGGTATTGGCGATTGGTCGACCGACAAACGGCAGCGGCTCGACCAGCTTATGGGCGGCCGACCAGATGGTGGTTTCGGTCGGGCCGTACAGGTTCCACACCGTCCCCTGCTGGGCCAGCATGCGCTCGGCCAGGTCGGCCGGCAGCGCCTCGCCGCCGCACAGGCACTTGACCCCGTGCAGCAAGGTGCGGCGCTCGCTGTCCAGGAGCATGCGCCAGGTTGATGGCGTGGCCTGCACCACGTTGATTGCCTCGCGCTGCACCCGGTCGAGGATCGCCTCGGGGTCCAGCGACACGTCCTTGTCGGCCAGCACCACGGTCGCGCCTACTGCCAGCGGCACGTAGAGTTCCAGGGCAAAGATGTCGAACGAGAACGTGGTCAACGACAACAGGCGCGCGTCGGCGCCGATGGCCAGGGTCTCGGCCATGCCGTGGGTGAAACTGCTCAGCGCGCCATGGCGCACCATCACGCCCTTGGGCTTGCCGGTGGAGCCGGAGGTGTAAATCACATAGGCCAGGTGCTCGCCGGTCAGCTCGACGTCAGGGTTGGCGTGGCTGTAGCGCGCGTCTTCCTGCGCGTCCATGAACAGCACGTGCTGGTCGGCGGCCAGCGGCAGCCGCGTGTGCAGTTCGCCAGCGGTCAGCAACACGCGGGCACGGCTGTCTTCGAGCATGAAGGCCAGGCGGTCGGCCGGGAACTGTGGATCGAGCGGTACATAGGCGCCGCCGGCCTTGAGCGTGGCGAGCAATGCCAGCACCATCTCGACCGAACGGTCCAGCGCCACCGCCACCAGCACGTCAGGGCCCACACCCGCTGCGCGCAGGCGATGGGCCAGGCCGTTGGCACGCCGGTTCAACTCGCCGTAGCTGAGCGCCTGGCCGTTGCACACCAGTGCCGTGGCATCAGGCCGCGCCTGGGCCTGGGCTTCCAGCAGGCGGTGCACGCCCACGTCGTGGGCGAAGGTTTTGTGCGTGTGGTTCCAGCCGTGTACCAGTTGCTGCCACTGGTCATCGTCCAGCAACGGCAGCTCGCCGACACGGCCACTGCAATCCTTGGCCACCGCTTGCAGCAACCGGTGCCAATGGGCGAGGAAACGCTCAAGGCTCGGCGCGTCGAACAGGTCGGTGGCGTAGGTCAGCGAGGCCTGGATGCCGTCGGCCGATTCCTGGGTGTCGAGGTTGAGGTCGAATTGCGCGGTCTTGCTGTCCCACTCCAACCCTTGCACCTGCAGGCCCGTGACGCTGCCACCACCGCGCTGGCTATCGGTCTGGTGATTGAACATCACCTGGAACAACGGGTTGTAGCTCAGGCTGCGTTCCGGCTGCAGGGCTTCCACCAACTGCTCGAACGGCAAGTCCTGATGGGCCTGGGCGTCGACGGCGCGTTGCCGGGTTTGCTGCAGCAGGTCGCGGAAGGTCATCTGGCCGTCGATATCGGCCTTGAGGATTTGCGTGTTGACGAAAAAGCCGATCAGGCGCTCGGTTTCCACCCGATTGCGGTTGGCCACCGGCACGCCGATGCGGATGTCGTTCTGGCCGGTATAGCGATGCAGCACTGCCTGGAACGATGCCAGCAACAGCATGAACAGGGTCACCCCTTCGCGCTGTGCCAGGGTCTTGAGACCCGCGACCAGCGAGGCTTCCAGCGTCAGGTCGAGGCGCGCGCCCCGGTAGCTCTGCACCGCCGGCCGTGGGCGGTCCATGGGCATTTCCAGCACCGGCTGTTCACCGCCGAGCAGGCCTTGCCAATAGCCCAATTGACGCTCGCGCTCGCCGGCTTCCATCCAGCTGCGTTGCCACAGCGCGTAGTCGGCATACTGGATCGGCAAGGCCGGCAGTTGCGGGTCGTGGCCCTGCACGTGGGCGGCGTACAACTGCACCAGTTCGTCGACCATCACCTGCATCGACCAGCCATCGGAGACGATGTGATGCTGCACCAGCACCAGCACGTGTTCCTGCGGCGCCAGGCGCAGCAGCTTGACCCGCAACAGCGGGCCTTGCTGCAAATCGAACGGCTGGTCGATCTCGGCCTCGACCAGCGCCTTGAGTTCTGACTCCTGGGCATCGACCAGCGCAATGTCGACCCGCACCTGGTCGGCGATGACCTGCAAGGCGCTGTCGCCGTCCTCCTGCAAATGCGTGCGCAGGCTCTCATGGCGCTTGACCAGCGCGTCAAAGCTGCGCTGCAACGCGGCCACGTCGAGGTGGCCGGTCAGGCGCAACGCCCGGGGTACGTGATAGGCGGTGCTCTGCGGCTCCAGCTGCCACAGAAACCACTGCCGCTCCTGCGCATAAGAGAGTCGAAGCGGCTCGCCTTCCTGGCGCTTGAAAACCGGGGCAATCTCAAACAGGTTGATGCCTTGCTGCTTGAGCATTACCGCCAACGCTTTCTTCTGTTGCGCAGAAAGTGAACCTACCGACTCGATTAATGCTTGCACGCCACGCCCCTCAGGAAATCAATTTATCCAAATCTTCTGCTGATAGACGTTTGAGGGCCTCCAAGGATTTAGCCAATGCGTCCTGCACCGGCGAATTATTTGTCTGCTGCGCCGCCACGTAGGCGCTGAAATCGGCCAGGGTCGGGGTGGTGAAGATCGATTTCACATCGAACTCGGCGTGCAATTGCTCGCGCAGGCGCACCACCACCTGCGTCGCCAGCAGCGAATGCCCGCCCAGTTCGAAGAAGTTGTCGTGCAGGCCCACTCGCTCCACGTCGAGTACCTCGGCCCAGATGGCGGCGATCTGCTGCTCCAACTCGCTGGACGGCGCCACGTAGGCGCGTGCCTGCAGGTTGGCATCGGCCTTGGGCAGCGCCTTGCGGTCGAGCTTGCCGTTGGGGCTCAGCGGCATCTGCTCCAGCAGCATCCACTGCGCAGGCACCATGTAGTCCGGCAGGTGCTGGGCCAGGTGTGCGCTGAGCACATCGCGCCAATCGTCGGCGGCGTCGTGCAGCACCAGGTAGCCGACCAGGTATTTGCCGTCGACAGCCAGTACGGCGGTCTCGCGGACCCAGTCGTGCTCCAGCAGGCGCGCTTCGATTTCGCCCAGCTCGATGCGCAGGCCGCGCAACTTGACTTGATGGTCGATCCGCCCGGCGTACTCGATCACGCCGTCTGCGCGGTAGCGTGCCAGGTCGCCGGTGCGGTACAGGCGCTCACCGTCGACAAACGGATGCGCGATAAAGCGCTCGGCAGTCAGCGCGGGACGGCGATGGTAACCCCGCGCCAGGCCCACGCCACCCAGGTACAGCTCGCCGAGCACACCCACCGGCGCCGGCTCGAAGTTGTCGTCGAGGATGTAGCAACCGAGGTTGGCAATCGGACGCCCAATCGGCACCGCATCGCGGCCTTCATCGATGCAGGTCCAGTGGGTCACGTCGATGGCCGCCTCGGTCGGGCCGTACAGATTGTAGAGCCCGGCCTGCGGCAGTTTGGCGAACACCTGCTGCTGGGCATCCACCGGCAACGCCTCGCCGCTGCACACGATACGGTGCAAGGTGTGGCAGGTCGCAACCGCCGGATCCTGCAGGAATGCCTGCAGCATCGACGGCACAAAGTGCAGCGTGGTGACCTGCTCGGCATTGATCAGGTTGACCAGTTTGGCCGGATCGCGGTGATCCCCCGGCGCCGCGACCACCAGGCGCGCGCCGGTCATCAATGGCCAGAAGAACTCCCACACCGACACGTCGAAGCTGAACGGGGTCTTTTGCAGGACCGTGTCGCTGACATCCAGGCCATAGGCTTCCTGCATCCAGTGCAGACGGTTGGCCAGGGCCGAGTGACGGTTGCCGGCGCCTTTGGGCTGGCCGGTGGAGCCGGAGGTGTAGATCACATACGCGAGGTTTTCGCCGTCCAGCACGATGCCTGGGTTGCTGTCGCTGTAGTCTTCAAAGGCAGACTCGCCCAGCACCAAGGTTTCCAGATTGGTCGGAATCGGCAGTTGCTCGCGCAAGTGCGCCTGGGTCAGCAGCAGCTTCACGCCACTGTCGTCGAGCATGTAGGCCAGGCGCTCGCGTGGGTACTCCGGGTCGAGCGGCACATAGGCGCCACCGGCCTTGAGCACCGCGAGCAGGCCGACCACCATCTCGACGCAACGCTCCACGGCCAGGCCGACCAGCACATCCGGGCCCACACCCGCCTCGATCAAGCGATGGGCCAGGCGATTGGCACGACGGTTCAATTCGGCGTAGCTCAAGCGCTGCTCGGCGAATACCAGGGCCGGCGCGTCCGGCGTTCGCGTTACCTGCTGTTCAATCCGTTGATGCACACAGTCCTGCAGGGGATAGTTCCGCGCCGTGGCATTCCAGTCCCGCACGACTTGCTGGCGCTCGGCCGGGTCGAGCATGGCCAGCTCGCCAAGGTGTTGTTGCCCGCCCTGGAGCATGGCCTGCAGCAGGTTGACCAGGTGGCGCGCATAGCTGTGCACCATGGCCGCACTGAAGTGCGCGCGGGCAAAGCCGAACTGCACTGACAGCGTGTCGCCGACGTCCACCAGCACGGTCAGCGGGAAGCTGGTCTGCTCGTGGGAATGCGGCGTGCCGAAGCGAATGCCGCTGCCGCCGCTCTGTTCCAGGGCCTTGGATACCGGGTAGTTTTCGAACACCAGAATGTTGTCGAACAAGGCCTCGCCGCCCTGCCCGGCCCAGCGCTGGATGTCGTACAAGCCGGTGTGTTCATGCTCGCGCAGGGCCAGGTTCTGCGCCTGCACCGCTTGCAGCCAGTCGGCCACCGATTGCTGGCCCTCCACCGCGCTGATCACCGGCAAGGTGTTGATGAACAGGCCGACCTGTTGCTCGACCCCGGCCAATTCGGCCGGGCGCCCGGCCACGGTGGCGCCGAAGCACACCACCGCCTGCCCGCTGTGGCGTTGCAACAGGATCAGCCACGCCGCCTGAATCAAGGTATTGAGCGTGACCTTGTGGCTGCGCGCGAAAGATTCCAGGCGCGCGGTCAAGGCACGGTCCAGCTGCAGTTGATGCTCGCCATGCCCCTGCGCGGCCAGCGGCTGACTGCTGCCCAGGCGGGTCGGGGTGTGCAGCACGGCCAGTTGTTCGCGCCAGAAGGTTTCGGTGGCCTGCGCGTCACGCTGTTGCAGCCAGCCGATGTAGTCGCGGTAACGCCCGGCGGCCTGCGGCACGGCGACGCCGGCATAACGTTGCAGCACTTCACCGAACAGCCGCGAATTGCTCCAGCCGTCCATCAGGATGTGGTGATTGGTGTAGATCAGCTCATGGCGTTGCTCATCGGTGCGCACCAGCACCAGGCGCACCAGCGGCGCCTTGGTCAGGTCAAACCCCTGGCGGCGCTGGGCCTCCTGCAGGTTCTGCAGCTCCAGCTCACGCTCAGGCATCGCTCGCCAATCAAGCACGTCGATCGGCAACCGCGCCTCGCGGTACACCACTTGGCATGGCCACTCCAGCTGCCCTTCCCAGAAGAAACCACTGCGCAGTACGTCATGAGCCTGCACGGTGGCATCCCAGGCATGCTGGAAGCGCGCCACGTCCAGGTTGTCGACGGTCACGCGGATCTGATTGATGTAGTCGCCCGCGGCCTGTTCATACAAGGTGTGGAACAACATGCCCTGCTGCATCGGCGACAAGCTGTAGATGTCTTCGATGGCGTCTGCGGCCAGCGGCAAGGACTCCAACTGCGCCTGGTTGAGGCGCGACAACGGGAAGTCGCACGCCGTAAAGCCGCGGTTGCCAGGCGTGCAGCAATGCTCCACCAGGGCATTCAATTCCTCGGTATAGGCGACGCTCAGCGCCTGGATCGCGGCGGGGTCGAACATCAGCGGGCTGAAGGTCCAGCCCAGTTGCAGTTCACCGCCATACACCTGGCCGTTGAGCGTCAACCAGTTGCCCAATGGCGCCTCGGGGCTTTGTTCGGCGCCGGCGCTTTCTGCCGACGGGATGAACAGGCCGTCCGGCTGGTCGAAACTGGCGTCGATCTGGCCCAGGTAGTTGAAGGTGATGCGCGGCACCGGCAAGCCACTGAAGGCCTCGCGCGTGGCGTCATCGCCCAGGTAGCGCAGCGCGCCGAAGCCCAGGCCTTTGTCCGGGACAGCGCGCAGCTGTTGCTTGATCTGCTTGATCGACGTGGCAAGCGACTCGGCCGGCGTCAGGCGCACCGGGAACAGGCTGGTGAACCAGCCCAGGGTGCGGGTCAGGTCGATCTCGTCAAACAGGTCTTCGCGGCCGTGCCCTTCCAGCTGGATCAGGCTCGAAGCGTGCCCGGTCCAGCGGCAGATCACGCGCGCCAGCGCGGTCAGCAGCAGGTCATTGATCTGCGTGCGATAGGCCGTCGGCGCCTGTTGCAGCAGCTGCCGGGTGCGTTCGGCATCCAGTTGACTGATCACGGTCTGGGCCAGGCGGACGGGGCGCGCACCCTGTGGATCACGGCAAGGCAAGTCGGTCGGCAGGCCTTGCAGCTGTTGCAGCCAGAAGTCTTTCTCGGCACGGATCGATTCGCTGCGGGCATGAGCCTGCAGACGCTCGGCCCAGGCCTTGAACGACGAGGTCTTGGCCGGCAGCGATTGGTGGCGGTACAGGCTCTGCAGGTCTTCGAGAAACACCCGCCAGGACACGCCGTCCACCACTAGGTGGTGCATGACCAAGAGCAGGCGCTGGGAACCGTCGGCCAGTTCGGCGAGAACCGCGCGCAACAACGGCCCCTGCTGCAGGTCGAGGCTGCGCTGGGCGTTTTCGCACAGGGCGGCCAGTTCATCGGCATCCTGCACACGGGCTTGCCACAGCACCGGCGTAACGGCTGCGGCATGCTCGGCCTGCCACCCCGCGGCGTGCGGGCTGAAGCGCAGGCGCAAGCCATCATGGTGCGCGATCAGCCCTTGCAAGGCCGTTTCCAGGCGGTCGCCCTCCATCACCTCGCGAGGGGTCAGCAGCAGTGACTGGTTCCAGTGGTGTTGCTCGGGCAATTGCATCCCGAAGAACAGTTGCTGGAACGGCAGCAACGGCGTCGTGCCCTGCACCGGCCCCTGGTCGATGACCTGGGCCACCTGCAACTGCGCCACCCGCGCCAGGCTGCGCACGGTCTGGTGCTGGAACAGCGCTTTGGCGGTGAAATGAATGCCGGCTGCCCGGGCGCGGCTGACCACCTGGATCGAGATGATCGAGTCGCCGCCGCGCTCGAAGAAGTTGTCGTTCAAGCCCACGTGCTCGATGCCCAGCACCTCGGCCCAGATCGCGGCAATCTGCTGCTCCAGGGCAGTGTGCGGCGCTTCGTATTGCTGCGTGGCCTCGGGCTTGGGCAGGGCCTTGCGGTCGAGCTTGCCGTTCGGGCTCAAGGGCATCTGGTCGAGTACCACCCACTGCGCCGGCACCATGTAGTCGGGCAGGTGCTGAGCCAGATGAGCACCGAGTACTTCGCGCCAATCATCGCCGGCGCTGTGCAACACCAGGTAGCCGACCAGGTATTTGCCGTCGACGGCCAGTACGGCGGTCTCGCGAACCCAATCATGGTCGAGCAGGCGCGCTTCGATTTCACCCAGTTCGATACGCAGGCCGCGCAACTTGACCTGATGGTCGATACGCCCGGCGTACTCGATCACGCCGTCTGCGCGGTAGCGCGCGAGGTCGCCGGTGCGGTACAGGCGTTCGCCCTTGATGAACGGGTGGGCGATAAAGCGCTCGGCGGTAAGTGCCGGACGACGGTGATAACCACGGGCCAGGCCGATGCCGCCCAGGTACAGCTCGCCCAGCACGCCAACCGGTACAGGTTCGAAGTTGCTGTCGAGGATGTAGCAGCTGAGGTTGGCAATCGGACTGCCTATCGGCACCGCATCGCGCTCTTCATCGATGCAGGTCCAGTGGGTCACGTCGATAGCCGCTTCGGTCGGGCCATACAGGTTGTAGAGCCCGGCCTGGGGCAGTTTGGCGAAGACTTGCTGCTGCGCATCCACCGGTAACGCTTCGCCGCTGCACACAATGCGCTGCAGGCTTTGGCAACTCGACACCGCCGGGTCCTGCAGGAATGCCTGCAGCATCGACGGCACAAAGTGCAGCGTGGTGATGCGCTCGGCATTGATCAGGCTGACCAGCCGGGCCGGATCGCGATGATCCCCCGGCGCGGCAACCACCAGGCGCGAGCCGGTCATCAGCGGCCAGAAGAACTCCCACACCGACACGTCGAAGCTGAACGGGGTCTTTTGCAGCACGCTGTCGCTGACCTCCAGGCCATACGCCTCCTGCATCCATTGCAGGCGGTTGAGCAATGCCGAATGACGGTTGCCGGCACCTTTTGGCTGGCCGGTGGAACCCGAGGTGTAGATCACGTAGGCGAGGTTTTCGCCGTCCAGCGCGATGCCTGGGTTGGTGTCGCTGTAGTGCTCAAAGTCGGACTCGCCCAGCACCAGCGTTTCCAGACCTTGGGGAATCGGCAACTGCTCACGCAGATGCGCCTGGGTCAGCAGCAGTTTCACCCCGCTGTCGCCGAGCATGTAGGCCAGGCGCTCACGCGGATACTCCGGGTCCAGCGGCACATAGGCCCCACCGGCCTTGAGCACCGCGAGCAGGCCAACCACCATTTCAATGGAGCGCTCCACCGCCAGGCCGACCAGCACGTCGGGGCCGACACCGGCTTCGATCAGGCGATGGGCCAGGCGGTTGGCACGACGGTTCAGTTCGGCATAGCTCAGGGACAGGTGGTTGAAGCGCACTGCCGGTGCGTCCGGCTGCACCAGCACCTGCGCCTCGATCAACTGATGTACCCACTGCCCTTGCGGATAATCGCGCGCGGTGGCGTTCCACTGGTCAAGCATCTGCTCGAGCTCGTTGGCGCTGAGGGTCGCCAGGTCCTGCACCGGCAACGCGCTGTTCGCCACGGCGGCACGCAGCAGGCTCAGCCAGTGCTCGGCCATGCGCGCCACGGTGGCGGCGCCGAACAGGTCGGTGGCGTAAGTCAGGGAGGCCCAGATCGCGTCGCCGCTCTCCTGGGTGTCCAGGCTCAGGTCGAACTGGGCGCTGTGGCTGTCCCATTCCAGGTTGGCCACGCGCAGGCCAGGCAATTGCTGCTCTGCTGTGTGTGAGTGGGCCTGGTGGTTGAACATCACCTGGAACAGCGGGTTGTGGCTCAGGCTGCGTTCCGGTTGCAGCGCCTCCACCAATTGCTCGAAGGGCAAGTCCTGATGAGCCTGGGCCTCCAGCGCGCGGCGCTTGGTGTGCTGCAGCAGTGCGGTAAAGGGCATGGCGCCGTCGACGTCGGCCTTGAGCACCTGGGTGTTGACGAAAAAGCCGATCAGCGACTCGGTCTCGACACGGTTGCGGTTGGCAATCGGCACGCCGACACGGATGTCCGATTGCCCGCTGTAGCGGTACAGGAAGGCCTGGAACGACGCCAGCAGCAACATGAACATCGTCACGCCTTCACGTTGGGCCAGGGCTTTCAAGCCTGCAACCAGGGCCGGTTCGAGCACGATGTCCTGGCGCGCGCCGCGAAAGCTCTGTTGCGCCGGACGCGGCTGGTCGAACGGCAGCTCCAGTACCGGCTGCGCGCCGCTGAGCAGTTCGCGCCAGTAGTCCAATTGACGGGCCTTCTCCCCGGCCTCCATCCAGCGGCGCTGCCACAGCGCGTAGTCGGCATACTGGATCGGCAGCGGCGCCAGTACACAGTCCTGGCCCTGGCTGTAGGCCGCGTAGAGCTGCATCAATTCCTGCACCATCACGCCCATCGACCAGCCATCGGAAACGATATGGTGCTGCACCAGCACCAGCACGTGCTCGTCTTCGCTCACGGCGAGCAAGCTGACCCGCAACAATGGACCTTGCTGTAAATCGAAAGGCCGGGCGATTTCCGCTTCGACGCGGGACGTGAGCTGGGTCTCGTCGACTGCGCTTTCAGCGATCTCGATCACGGTGTGGGCCAGCACCTCCTGGGCACGCTCCTCGGCGTCCAGGTGCAGGCGCGTGCGCAGGCTTTCATGGCGCGCCACCAGCGTGTCGAAGCTGCGTTGCAGAGCGGCCTTGTCCAACTTGCCACTCAGGCGCAGGGCGCCGGGCACGTGATAGGCGGCGCTGTCCGGGTCCAGTTGCCAGAGAAACCACTGGCGCTCCTGGGCGTAGGACAATGGCAGCTTCTGGCCGTCCTCGCGGATCGAGGCAATCGGCAGTTGGGCGAAACTCATGCCACGGCTTTGCAGGCGCTGGTAAAACTGCTGGCGCTGTTCCAGAGGCAGGCGAAGAAAGCGCGAAACCAGATCGATATTAGGGTTGGAAAGCATGGGTCAAATCGCCTCTAGTTCGCTCAAGAAGTCACGAAGGTCATCAAAATCTTCCGCACTGCCGGCGCGGAAGGTGGCGGCGGCCTGTACGTAGGCACGCAGCGTTTCGGTCTGGAACACTTCCACCAGCGGCACTTCCAGGCCCAGTTCGGCCTGCACCCGCGAGGTGATCTGGATCGCCAGCAAGGAATGACCGCCGACTTCAAAGAAGTTGTCGTTCAGCCCCACCTGCGGCAGGCGCAGCACCTCGGCCCAGATCGCGGCGATCTGTTGTTCCAACTCGCTTTCGGGGGCCACATAGGCCTGTTGCAGCAGGCTTGCATCCGGCTCGGGCAGGCCCTTGCGGTCGAGCTTGCCATTGGGGGTCAGCGGCATTTGCGCGAGGAACATGAAGTGCGTCGGCACCATGTAGTCCGGCAGGCGGGTTTTCAGGGCGCGGCGCAGGCTGTCGCGGAACTCGGCCTGATCGGCCAGGTTGGCGTCGGCCGGCACTACATAAGCCACCAGCTGTTTGCCGGTCGGGCCTTCCTGGGCCACCACCACGGTTTCGCCGACGTTGTCCTGCTCACGCAAGCGCGCTTCGATTTCACCCAGTTCGATGCGGAAACCGCGGATTTTCACTTGATGGTCGACACGACCGAGGTAGTCCACCACGCCATCCGGACGACCGCGGGTCAGGTCGCCGCTGCGATACACGCGGCTGCCCGGCTTGCCGAATGGATCCGGTACGAAGCGCTCGGCGGTCAGTGCTGGACGCTCCAGATAACCGCGCGCCACGCCCTCGCCGCCCAGGTACAGCTCACCGGCGACGCCGATCGGTTGCAGGTTGAGCTGCGCGTCGAGCACGTAGCCGCTGCGGTTGCCCAGCAAGGTGCCAATCGGTGCATAGACCGCGCCGCACGGGTCGCCCTTGCGTGCTTTCCACAGCAGCGGCGTGACCACGGTTTCGGTTGGACCATAGCCGTTGAACAGGTAGGTCGGCTTGAGTGCGCGCCAGGCCAGGTCGTAGCTGGCCTGCGCCACCGCGTCACCGCCGAAGCAGTACACACGGACTTTCGGAGGATTACCGTCGCGCTCGGCATGTTCGGCCAGCTGTTGCAGGTACACCGGCGGGAACACGGCCATGGTCACGTTGTGACGGTGCATCTGTTCGTAGGTGTACTCGGGCAGCCACAGGCTGTCATCGCGGATCAGCACGCTGGCGCCGTTGATCAACGGGTGCATCCAGCCTTCGTGGGAGCCGTCGAAGGCGAACGACATGAAGTGCAGTTCGCAATCGGCCGGCGAGGTTTCATAACGCTCGCCGGTGGCGATGATGTGCGCCACCA
>NZ_JASCPP010000087.1:0-29123 GCF_029959745.1 Pseudomonas sp. PS01298
GCTCGCGAAAGCGGTGGATCAGTGGATACATGTGCGGACTGACACACCGCATTCGCGAGCAAGCCCGCTCCCACAGTTTTGATCGCGTTTCAACAGTGGGAACGGTGTCGAGGGTTAGATATCCGCCAACGCCGATACCAGGATCGCCTTGATGGTGTGCATGCGGTTCTCCGCCTGCTCAAACGCGATGTTGGCCGGCGACTCGAACACTTCCTCGGTCACCTCCACGCCATTGGCCAGGTTCGGATAGCGCGCGGCGATGTCCTTGCCGACCTTGGTTTCGCTGTTGTGGAACGCCGGCAGGCAGTGCATGAACTTCACGCGCGGGTTGCCCGAGGCTTTCATCATCTTGGCATTGACCTGGTACGGCAGCAGTTGCTCGATGCGCTCGTCCCACGCCTCCACCGGCTCACCCATCGACACCCAGATATCGGTGTGGATGAAGTCGACGCCCTTGACCGCTTCTTTCGGGTCTTCGGTGATGGTGATGCGCGCGCCGCTTTCCTCGGCGAATGCCTGGCACTGCTTGATGAAATCAGCGTGCGGCCACAGGGCTTTCGGCGCGCCAATGCGCACGTCCATGCCCAGCTTGGCGCCGATCATCAGCAGCGAGTTGCCCATGTTGTAGCGCGCGTCGCCCAGGTAGGCGTAGCTGATGTCATGCAGCGGCTTGTCGCTGTGTTCGCGCATGGTCAGGGTGTCGGCGATCATTTGGGTCGGGTGGAATTCGGCGGTCAGGCCGTTGAACACCGGCACACCGGCGAACTTGGCCAGCTCTTCGACGATTTCCTGTTCGAAGCCACGGTACTCGATGGCATCGAACATCCGCCCGAGTACGCGGGCGGTGTCCTTCATGCTTTCCTTGTGGCCGATCTGCGACGACACCGGGTCGATGTAGGTGACGTGGGCGCCCTGGTCATGGGCTGCGACTTCGAAGGCGCAACGGGTGCGCGTCGAGGTTTTCTCGAAGATCAGCGCGATGTTCTTGCCTTTCAGGTGCGGACGCTCGGTGCCGGTATATTTGGCGCGCTTGAGGTCGCGGGACAGGTCCAGCAGGTAGTGCAGCTCGCGGGTAGTGTGGTGCATCAGCGAGAGCAGGCTGCGGTTGCGCATATTAAAAGCCATGATGGATCTCCTTGGGTTTCGGTTATCCCCCTGGCCACTGCCGGATAAGCAGCGGCCAAGGCCAAAAATTAATAGTCGATAGGGTCGCGGATGATCGGGCAGGTCATGCAGTGGCCGCCGCCACGGCCACGGCCGAGTTCACCGGCGCTGATGGTGATGACCTCCACACCGGCCTTGCGCAGCAGGGTGTTGGTGTAGGTGTTACGGTCGTAGCCGATCACCACGCCCGGCTCCACGGCCACTACGTTGTTGCCGTCGTCCCATTGCTCGCGCTCGGCGGCGAAGCTGTTGCCACCGGTCTCGACCACGCGCAGCGCCTTGAGGTTGAGGGCTGCAGCGACGGTTTCGAGGAAGTTGGTTTTCTCGCGTTGGATATCGATACCGTGCGGCTTGCTTTCATCAGGACGCAGAGTGAACGGTACGATCTGGTTGACCACTTCAGGGAAGATGGTGACCAGGTCGCGGTCGCAGAAGCTGAACACCGTGTCCAGGTGCATCGCCGCACGGGATTTCGGCAGGCCGGCAACGATCACGCGTTCCACGGCTTTGTTTTTGAACAGGTTGCGCGCCAGTTGGCCGATGGCCTGGTGGGACGAGCGCTCACCCATGCCGATCAACACGACGCCGTTGCCAATCGGCATGACGTCGCCGCCTTCCAGGGTGGAGGCACCGTGTTCCTGGTCGGGGTCACCGTACCAAATCTGGAAGTCGGCGTTGGTGAACTCCGGATGGAATTTGTAGATAGCGCTGGCCAGCAGGGTTTCCTGGCGTCGCGCCGGCCAGTACATCGGGTTCAGCGTCACGCCGCCGTAGATCCAGCAGGTGGTGTCGCGGGTGAACTGGGTGTTGGGAAGCGGCGGCAGGATGAAGCTCGAGTGGCCGAGGAAGTCGCGGAACATTTCGATGGTCTTGCCGCCGAAGCTGCTCGGCAGGTCCTCGGCCGACACGCCACCGATCAGGAACTCACTGATTTTGCGCGGCTCCAGGCTGCGCAGCCACGAGCTGACTTCATCGACCAGGCCCAGGCCCACCGTATTGGCAGTGATCTTGCGCTCCAGGATCCAGTCCAGCGCTTCGGGGATGGCGACGATGTCGGTCAGCAGGTTGTGCATTTCCAGCACATCAATGTCGCGCTCGCGCATCTTGGTGACGAAGTCGAAATGGTCGCGCTTGGCCTGGGCAACCCACAGCACGTCATCGAACAGCAGTTCATCGCAGTTATTGGGGGTCAGCCGCTGGTGGGCCAAGCCTGGGGAGCACACCATGACTTTGCGCAGTTTGCCGGCTTCGGAATGTACGCCGTACTTCACTTTTTCCGTGGTCATTACAGATCCTCCAGTGAACAACAGTTACAGAGTCAGGAAGCCGTCGTAGAGGCCATAGGCAGCCACCAGGGCGCCAACGACTACCGCGGCGAAAATCAGCTTCTCGACATTGGTGAAAATCGGTTTGCCCAACTCATGCTTGGCCTTGGCGAACAGAATCACGCCGGGGGCATACAGCAGGGCGGACAGCAGCAGGTATTTGACGCCGCCGGCGTAGAGCAGCCAGACCGCGTAGATCAGCGCGACGGCACCGATGAACAGGTCTTTCTTGCGCTCGCGCAGGGCGTTTTCGTAGGTCTCGCCGCGCACCGCCAACAACAGCGCGTAGGCGGCCGACCACAGGTACGGCACCAGGATCATCGAGGTGGCGAGGTAGATCAGCGACAGGTAAGTGCTGGCGGAAAACAGCGTGATTACCAGGAAGATCTGGACCATGGCGTTGGTCAGCCACAGGGCGTTGGCCGGCACATGGTTGGCGTTTTCCTTACGCAAGAACTCCGGCATCGTGTGGTCCTTGGCGGCGGCGAACATGATCTCCGCACACAGCAGCACCCACGACAGCAGCGCGCCCAGCAGGGAAATGATCAAGCCGACGCTGATCAGCACGGCGCCCCAGTGGCCCACCACGTGTTCCAGCACGGCGGCCATCGACGGGTTTTGCAGCTTGGCCAGTTCCGGTTGGGTCATGATCCCCAGGGACAGCACGTTCACCAGCATCAGGAACAGCAGCACGGTGATGAAACCAATCACCGTGGCCTTGCCGACGTCGGAGCGTTTTTCCGCACGGGACGAGAAGATGCTCGCGCCCTCGATGCCGATGAACACCCATACGGTGACCAGCATCATGTTGCGCACCTGGTTCATCACACTGCCGAGGTCAGGGTTTTTCACGCCCCAGATGTCAGCGGTGAAAATCTCCAGCTTGAACGCGAACAGCGCGATCAGCACAAACAGCAGCAGCGGCACCACCTTGGCAACAGTGGTCACCAGGTTGATGAACGCAGCTTCCTTGATCCCGCGCAGCACCAGAAAATGCACGGCCCACAACAGCACCGAGGCACCGATCACCGCTGCCGGGGTGTTGCCTTCGCCGAAGATCGGGAAGAAGTAACCCAGGGTGCTGAACAGCAACACGAAGTAACCGACGTTGCCCAGCCAGGCACTGATCCAATAACCCCAGGCCGACGAGAAACCCATGTAGTCGCCGAACCCGGCCTTGGCATAGGCGTACACGCCGCCGTCGAGGTCAGGTTTGCGGTTGGCGAGGGTCTGGAACACGAAGGCGAGGGTCAGCATGCCGATGGCGGTAATCACCCAACCGATCAACACCGCACCGACGTCGGCGCTGGCGGCCATGTTTTGCGGCAGTGAGAAGATCCCGCCGCCAATCATTGAGCCGACGACGAGTGCAACCAGTGCGCCCAATCGAAGTTTTCCGGGAGATTCAGACATTGCATGACTCCAATGCAGGAGAAGAGAGACCACAGAATAATTCCGTGCGCTAATCAAACAGCTGACTCAGATCACTTCATTGGCACATTCCATTGTGAATTAATGACTTAGGGGTAAAACGCCCGGGCAATACTTTTCCTCGCAAAGGCGCTTTCCAGAGCGGTCTCTGCGTTGTGGTTAATCATTTAGTCAGGGGTATGGACGTTTGAAGCTAGTCCGTATTCCTGAATGTGCAAACTTTTCCCGACGCGGGGCGAAGTAGCACGGCAAACGTTAAGTGCCAGCGGTATTTAAATTCTAAATAAGCCTGAACGTTATAAATTGTCATGCGATTGCGTTATGAGCGTGGCGGTTTTATCGCGGTCTTTAATAAACGCTACACTCGCTGAGATAATTAGTTGAGTGCACGGTTGTCAGCTCAATTTAATAATTATCCAGGAGTATTCATGTCTCAACCGGCCCAGAAACTTAGGCTTGGCGCCCTGATTGCCCTGGTGGTGGGCTCGATGATCGGCGGCGGGATTTTCTCCTTGCCGCAGAACATGGCCGCGCGCGCCGAGGTCGGCGCGATATTGATCGGCTGGGCGATCACCGCCGTCGGCATGCTGACCCTCGCCTTCGTGTTCCAGACCCTGGCCAACCGCAAGCCGGAGCTGGATTCCGGGGTGTACGCCTACGCCAAGGCCGGGTTCGGCGACTACATGGGGTTCTCGTCGGCCTGGGGATACTGGATCAGTGCGTGGATGGGCAACGTGGGTTACTTCGTGTTGCTCTTCAGCACGCTCGGCTACTTCTTCCCGGTGTTTGGCCATGGCAACACGCCGGTGGCCATCGGCTGCGCGTCCTTGCTGCTGTGGGCCGTGCATTTTCTGGTGATGCGCGGGATCAAGGAGGCGGCGTTCATCAACCAGATCACCACGGTGGCGAAGATCGTGCCGTTGCTGATGTTTATCGTGATCGCCGGCCTGGCGTTCAAGGCCGATATCTTCACCCGCGATATCTGGGGCCTGGGCAACCCGCAGTTCGGCAGCGTGGTCGACCAGGTGCGCAACATGATGCTGGTCACCGTGTTCGTGTTTATCGGCATCGAGGGCGCCAGCGTGTATTCGGCGCGGGCCGAGAAACGCGCGGACGTGGGCCGCGCCACGGTGATCGGCTTTCTCGGCGTGCTGGCACTGCTGGTGCTGGTGAATGTGTTGTCCCTGGGGATCATGAGCCAGCCGCAGTTGGCGCAATTGCAAAATCCGTCCCTGGCCGGGGTGCTGGAGCACATCGTCGGGCCCTGGGGCGCGATGGCCATCAGCATCGGCCTGGCCGTGTCGTTACTCGGCGCCTTGCTGTCGTGGGCGTTGCTGTGCGCGGAAATCCTCTACGCCACCGCCCATGACAAGACCATGCCGGCCTTCCTGAAAAAGGAAAACGCCAACCAGGTGCCGGTCAATGCGCTGTGGCTGACCAATGTGATGATCCAGGTTTTCCTGGTCATCACGCTGTTTTCCCACAGCACCTACACCACCCTGATCTACCTGGCTTCCTCGATGATCCTGGTGCCGTACCTGTGGTCGGCGGCCTATGCGGTGTTGTTGAGCGGGCGCGGCGAAACCTATGAGGGCGCCCAGCGCCAGCGTTTCAAGGATTTGCTGGTGGGCCTGGTCGCCCTCGGCTACGCGGTGTGGCTGCTGTATGCCGGTGGCTTGAAATACTTGCTGCTGTCGGCGCTGCTGTACGCGCCCGGTGTGGTGCTGTTTGCACTGGCCAAGCGCGAGCAGGCCCAACCCTTGTTCACCCACGTGGAAAAAGGCATCTTCAGCTGCGTAGTTGCCGGCGCCAGCCTGGCGGCGTATGGGCTGTACAGCGGGGTGTTGTCGTTGTGAAAGTGGCGTATCAGCCGCCCTATGACTGGGCGGCAATGCTGGGTTTTTTGTCGGCGCGGGCGATCACCGGGCTCGAGACGGTGGTGGCTGGCGTGTACCGGCGCAGTATCAGCGTGGATGGGCGACACGGCTGGATCAGTGTCGCGCCGGGTGACGGCGATTGGCTGGAGGTGAGCGTCGATTTTCCCGAGCCGGCGGCGTTTCCCGAGATCGAGCGGCGCTTGCGCCGGATGTTTGACCTGGACGCCCAACCGGCCTTGATCAACCGGCAATTGGCGAAGGACCCGTTGATGGCGCAGTTGGTTGCCGCGCGGCCAGGGCTGCGGGTGCCGGGCACTTGGGATGGCCTGGAACTGGCGATCCGTGCCGTGCTCGGTCAGCAGATCACAGTAGTCGCGGCGATCCGCCTCGCGGGCAAGTTGGTTGCACAATATGGCCAGCCCCTGGATACGCCGCACGTCGGCATCACCCACGCGTTCCCGACGCCGCAGGTGTTGGCGGCGGCGGACCTGGCTGCGCTGGGCATGCCCAAGGCGCGCGGTCGCACCTTGTCCGGCATGGCCCAGGCATTGCTGGATGATCCGCAGGTGTTCGAGCCCAAGGCCAGCCTCAAGGACGGGGTGGCGCGGCTGGTCGCGCTGCCGGGGATTGGTGACTGGACTGCGCAGTACATCGCCATGCGCCAACTGCGCGAGGCGGACGCGTTTGCGTCGGGGGATATCGGCTTGATCAATGCGCTGGCGGCGCTGGAAGGCGGGCCGGTTTCGGCGCGGCAGCTGTTGGCGCGGGCCGAGGCGTGGCGGCCGTTGAGGGCGTATGCGGCGCAGCATTTGTGGACGTCGCTGCAGCGGGCGGATTGAGGGGGCGGGCAGGGCCTCTTCGCAGGCAGGCCAGCGCCCACATTTGAGGGTGTCTACCACTCAAATTGTGCAAGCTGGCCTGCCTGCGATAACGCTCGAAAGGCTACCACTGCGGCCGATGTGAGCCCAACTCCCCGGCCGGCAAATCCCACTGCAACGGCGTACCGCTGATGGTCACCGGCGCCAGCAGCCGATGGGCCTGACCCCAGGCGGTCTGTTCCACCACCAGCCCTTGATCGCCGGGTTCCTCGGCCCGCAACGCCACCTGCTCCGGCACCTGACCCGCCTCCACCAGCAACTTGGCCGTACGCGCCAACGACAACTGCGCCGATCCGCCACGCCCGGATTTCAACCGCTCACTCAAGGCTTGAATCGCGCTGGCCGCCATCAGATAGCCGGTCGCATGGTCGAGCGCCTGCAACGGCAGCGGCACCGGTTGATCCGCGTGTTTCCAGGCCATGCCCGCGTCGGCAATCCCGCTGCTCATCTGCACCAGGCTGTCGAAGCCGCGTCGATTGCGCCACGGGCCGCTCCAGCCATAGGCGTTGAGGCTCACGTCGATCAGGCCGGGCGCGATGCTTTGCAGCTCGGCGGCGCTATAGCCCAGCTGTTCCAGGGCATCGGCACGGTAACCGTGGAACAGGATGTCGGCGTCCTTGAGCAATGCTTCGAATACCTGCCGGCCTTCGGACGTTTTCAAGTCAAGGCGCGCGCAGCGTTTGCCGAGGGTCATTTCCGGCACCACGCCCGGCTCGTTCCAGGTCGGTGAGTCGATGCGCAGTACATCGGCGCCCAACCCGGCGAGAAAACGACTGGCGACGGGACCGGCCAATACGCGGGTCAGGTCCAGCACCTTGATACCCGCCAGCGGGCGCGCTACCGAGCCTGTCCAGGTTTTTGCGGTGGTGGTGGCGAAGGTCTGGCGCTGCACCAGCGGCTCGGCATTCACCGCCAGCCCTTGCGGATGTTGCTGCCAGGCTTGCCACGAACGCATCTGTGCCGCACAGCCGCCGGCGTCGACAATCGCCTGTTCCAGCTCGGCGGCGTTCCATGCGGCGACCTTGCTGGCCATTTCGGCGCGGTCGGCGACCTTGCCCAGCACTTGCTCGGCGGCGGCCCGGTGGTGGGGCGCATTGGTGTGCAGGCGAATCCATCCGTCGGCGCTGGCGTAGTCGCCGGCCACCGGGTCCCACAGCGGTGGCGTTTGCCAACCCACCGGACGCAGGGACGACGAGAACCAGAAGGAGGCGAGGCGTCGGTCCACGCTCACGGCGGGCAAGCGGCCGGTCATTGCCAGCACCAGTTGGGCCACGGCCTGGCCGGCGGCACCGATACTGGCACTGGCTAGGTCGGTGACGGCGAAGGTCGAGGGCAGGGCGCCGGCCTCGGTCACGGTCAATGGAGTAGGCGGTAGATCGAGTGCGGCTTGGATGGGAGTCAGCAGGTCAGTCATCAAAGGCCCTCCTTAAGAGAAGGGCCACTATAGAAGATCATCAGGCCGATGTGGCAACCCCAGGCTCCAATGGCAGGTCGATGCTGGCGATAAACCCGCCCTCAGGATGATTGGCCAGGATCAGGCTGCCGCCATGGCGTTCCGCCGCACGCCGCGCAATCGCAAGGCCCAGGCCGTGACCCTGGGCGGTCTGGCCAGGGGCGCGGTAGAACGGCTCGCCCAATTGGCTGAGGTGTTCGGCATCCACGCCGGGGCCGTGGTCGCGCACGCTGATAAGGATGTGCTCACCGTGGAGATGGGCGTGCAATTCGATCGGCGGGCCCTTCGGGTTGAAGCGCTGCGCGTTGCGCAGCAGGTTGTCCACCGCGCGTTCGATCATGGTCGGCCAGCCTTTGAGGCGCAGGTCGGGTTGGGCGGTGAGTTGCACCACCTGCTCCGGCGCGCTGAGCTGGGCGTCTTTTTGCAGGGTCTTGAGCAGGCTGTTGAGGTCAACGTCTTCGGCGCTGGCGTTATCGGCATCGACGCGCGCCAGCACCAGGATTTCACTGATCAACGCTTCCAGGCGATCGCATTCGCGGGTCAGGCGCGGCCAGAGTTTTTCGCGTTCTTCGGGGCTGGCGCGTTCGGCCAGGGCCAGCGCGATGCGCAGGCGGGCCAGCGGCGAGCGCAGCTCGTGGGAGACGTCGCGCAGCAACTGGCGCTGGCTGCCGATCAGGCTTTGCAGGCGGGCGCCCATGCGGTTGAAGTCAGTGGCCAGCACGCCGAACTCATCGCGGCGGTTGGCCAGGCGCGCCAGGCTGTTCTGCTGGTACGTGGCCTGGCCGAGGTCATGCACCGCGCCACGCAGACGGCTGAGGGGGCGGGTGATGGACAGCGTCACCAGCAGGCTGAACAGGGTCAGCACCACCAGGGCGATGGCCAATGCGCTCAACGGCCACAGCAGGCTGCTGCGGTGCCAGGCGTCCAGCTCGGGATGGGGGATGCGATAGATCAGCAGGTAGGTGTCGCCGGTTTTTTCGCTGGTGTACTCGGCGGTCAGGCGTCGCCAGGGCAGGTGACCGTCCTGGCTGTCATTCTGGCGGGCTTCGAACGCGGCGGCGCGGCGCGGAAAGGTGCCCCGCACGACCGGCTCGCCGCTTTCGTTGAGCACTTGCACGTCGATGTGGTACTGGCGCTTGCGCTGTTGCAGCAAGTCTTGGGCGGCGTCCTCGCCTTGGGTCTCGTAGAGTTGAGTCCACTCTTCGGCGAGGTTATTGAGGCCGGGGTGGCGGCTGAGAATCCAGGCATCTTGATTGAGCATGTGCCCAAGCAGGATCGACAACCCGGCAACCAGGGCGATGGCCAGCCAGAAACTGGCCAGGATGCGCCAGAACAATGAACGCACAGGAAACCCTCAAACAGGAAAAGCCCAGCGGCGCGAGCCACTGGGCTGGGGGAGTGAAGCTAGAACATTATTGCGCTTTTTGCGGCTGTTGCGCTTTCCAGGCCTGGAATTCCTTCCACTCGGCGCGGCGCTCGGCTTGCTTCTTGACGATCTCGTCGAACTTCTTCTGCTGGTCAGGCTTGAGGACTGCACGGATATCCGCCTGGGTTTTCTGCTTGCCGGCGGCGATTTCATCCTGCATGGCTTTCTGGTCGGCGGCCGGGAGTTTGTCCAGGTACTTTTTGACCAGGTCTTTGCGAGCGTGCCATTGGTCGCCCATCAGCTTGCCGATCTGCTGGCGCTGTTCCTTGCTCAGGTCCAGCTGGCTGAAAGGGCCGCCTTTGCCACGCGGACCGTGTTCACCGCCGTGGCCTGGGCCACCCATCATGTGGCCGGAAGGTTCACCCATCGGGCCTGGGCCGTCTGGCATGGCGGCCATGGCAACGGTCGGCAGGGCGGCGGCGAACATCAAAGCGATAAGGGTCTTGCGCATGGTGATTCTCCTGTCTCTATTCCGGTGAGTCCGGATGTGAGTAGATTACGGAGATCAAGGTCAGCGGCGGTCAGGTGTGGGTAAAGCTTGGGTAAAGAGGGTTTTGTTGCGAACTGACAAAACTGTGGGGATTTGGGTATTCAAATGTGGGAGCGGGCTGGCTCGCGAATGCGGTGGGTCAGCCTATGCATGTGCTGACTGATACACCGCATTCGCGAGCAAGCCCGCTCCCACAGGAGAGTGCGTGAAACTCAGAGGCTGTAGTAATAGCCGCGGCTGCGCAACGCGACGATCCGTGGCCGGCCGTCCGGGTGCGGGCCGATCTTTTTGCGCAGGTTGCTGACGTGCATGTCCAGGCTGCGATCGTAAAGGGTCAGCTTGCGGCCCAGCGCGATCTGCGCCAGTTCCTGCTTATCCAGTGGTTCGCCGGGCTGGCGCAGCAAGGCTTCGAGCAGGCGGCTTTCGGAAACGGTGAGGGCGAATTCCTGTTCGTCGATACTGACCACGCCGCGCACCGGGCTGAAGCACAGGTCGCCGAGTTCCAGCTGGGTGGACACGGCGGCCGGATGACTGCGGCGCAGCACGGCGCGCAGGCGCGCGGTCAGCTCGCGCGGGTCGCAGGGCTTGGCCAGGTAGTCGTCGGCACCGAGTTCCAGGCCGAGGATGCGATCCAGCGGTTCGCCGCGGGCCGAGAGCATCAGCACCGGCAGCTCCGGGTGGTCGTTGCGCAGTTGCTTGAGCAGTTCCAGGCCGCTTCCGTCGGGCAGCATCACGTCCAGCACCACCGCTGCCGGGGCGCTGTCGGCCAAGGCTTTGCGGGCGCTCAAGCCATCGTGGCAGGCGCGCACCTGGAAACCTTCCTGGCTCAACCAACTGGTCAGCAGCTCGCAGAGCTCCTGGTCATCATCTATCAGTAACAGCTCGCTCATGACTCACTCAATTTAGCCATTGTCGACGGCGACGGTGCCCACCGCTGGCGAAGATCCCGCACAGCAAGGCGATCAGGGCGACGGCCCCGCCGGTGACAAACCATTGCTGTTGCTCGGTCAGCCATCGGGTCAAGGCACCGCCTTGTGTCTCTTTGAGTTGCTGGGCCAGGCGTTGGTTCTCTTGGCGAAGACGACTCAATTGGGCGCTTTCGCGCGTCGCATCCGCACCCTGCAGTTGCTTGCTCAGTTCTTCACGCAGCCGTTCGCTTTCTTTCAAGCGTTGCTGCAACTCGGTGATCTGGGCGCCGGCACTCAAGGACAGGGGCGTGGAACTGCCGGTGTTCGAGGTTTCTTCAGCGTGGGCCGTAGCCCCGATCATTACCACTGCCAACAGACACAACTGACGTAAGCGCATCGGAACTCCTGATTCCACACGAATATTCAGAACGTTGTCGGCAGGTTACCGAGAATAATGAGCAATTAGGAGTGTGCCGCACGTATTAGGTTCGACACACGCCTGGGTCAAGGCAGGACTTGCTTGAATGGCTTGATCACGACGTCGGCGTAGACGCCTGCCGCAACATACGGGTCAGCCTTGGCCCAGGCCTGTGCATCGGCCAGGGAGGCGAACTCGGCAACCACCAGGCTACCGGTGAAACCGGCGGCGCCCGGGTCGTTGCTGTCGACGGCCGGGTGCGGGCCGGCGAGTACCAGGCGACCTGCGGCTTGCAGCTCGTTCAGGCGCTCCAGGTGTGCCGGGCGCACGGACAGGCGTTTTTCCAGCGAGTTGGCAACATCGGTGGCAATGATGGCGTAGAGCATGTCAGTCCTCGGTTTTTGGCGTAGTAGGGTCGGTGTCATGCAGGTGGCGCGACAGGTAGATACCCTGGCCGATCAGGAACAGCACGGTCATGCCCAGGCTGCCGAAGACTTTGAAGTCGACCCAGTAGTCCTGGAAGGTAAAGGCCACGAACAGGTTGGCAGCGCCGCAGAACAGGAAGAACACGATCCAGGCCACGTTCAAACGTGTCCAGACCGGCTCCGGCAGGGTCAGTGCGTGGCCCATGATCCGCTTGATCAGCAGGCGATCGCCGATGAAGTGGCTGCCGATGAAGGCCAGGGCAAACAGCCAGTTCACCACCGGGGCTTTCCATTTGAGGAAGGTCTCGCTGTGGAAGGCCAGGGTCAGGCTGCCGAATACCAGGCAGGCGACCAGGGTCAGCCATTGGCTTTTTTCCAGTTTGCGCTGGGAGATGAAGAGGGCGCCGTAGACTACGATGGAGCTGATGATCAGCACGGCGGTGGCGCTGTAGATGCCCCCGACGGTCAGTTCATGGCCGGCAATATCGATGACCCTGGGGTCGAGTTTGTAAACGATGAAAAACAGCAACAGCGGGATGAAGTCGATGAATTGTTTCACAGTAAGAGCCAGAAGCTGGATGTGGCGGCATAATAACAAACATCCTTGGTAGCGAAAGCGCCAGCTGACTTGAGGTTACACACTCCCGTGAATGTTGATTTGCACTGCCACAGCACGGCCTCCGACGGCGCCCTGGCGCCCGCGGTACTGGTTGCGCGTGCGTTTGAAAAAGGCGTGCAAGTCCTGGCGTTGACCGACCACGACACCCTCGAAGGTCTCGATGAAGCCCGCGCAACCGCGCATGCCCTGGGCATGCAGCTGGTCAACGGGGTGGAATTATCCTGTACCTGGGGTGGCGCCACCATTCATGTGCTGGGCTATGGATTCGATCAAAACGCCCCGCCCCTGGTCGAGGCCATCGCCCAATTGCACGATGGCCGCTGGCTGCGGTCCGAAGAAATAAGCCGAAAACTCGCCCTCAAGGGCATGCCCAACGCGCTCGACGGCGCCCGCGCCATCCAGCAGGAACTGGGCGACAGCGGCAATGCACCGGCCCGTCCGCACTTTGCCGACTGGATGGTGCGCGAAGGTTTCGTCAAGGACCGCGCCGAAGCCTTTCGCAAATGGCTGGGCGCCGGCAAGTTGGGTGACGTCAAGCAACACTGGCCGACCCTGGAGGACACCGTCGAGACCCTGCGGGCGTCCGGGGCCTGGGTCAGCCTGGCGCATCCCTGGCATTACGATTTCACCCGCAGCAAGCGCCGCAAGCTGATTGGCGACTATATTGGAGCGGGCGGCCACGCGATTGAGGTGGTCAACGGCTATCAACCCGCCGAACAGGTGGGCAGCTTGGCGATTCTTGCCCGCGAATTTGGTCTGCTGGTCAGTGCCGGCAGTGATTTTCATGGCCCAGGCGGCTGGTCCGAGATCGGCGAGTATCGCCCCGTCCCGGAAGACTTGCCGCTCTTGTGGGGGCGATTCAAGCATGACCCCATTATTGCCACCGTCTGAACAGGTAGAACACGTGAGTCAATTCTTCCAGATTCATCCGGAAAACCCCCAGGCGCGCCTGATCAAACAGGCCGTGGAGATCATTCGCGCCGGTGGCGTGGTGATCTATCCCACCGATTCGTCCTACGCCATCGGTTGCCAGATCGGCGACAAGGGCGCGGTCGAGCGTGTAAGACGCCTGCGCCAGCTGGATGACAAGCACAATTTCGCGCTGATCTGCAGCGACCTGTCCCAGCTGGGCCTGTTCGCCAAGGTCGACACCGGCACCTTCCGCCTGCTCAAGGCTCACACGCCGGGGCCCTACACCTTTATTCTCAACGCCACCCGCGAAGTGCCGCGCCTGTTGCTGCACCCGAAGAAACGCACCATCGGCCTGCGCGTGCCCGAGCATCCCATCGCCCTCGCGCTGTTGGCCGAGCTGGGTGAGCCGCTGATGAGCGTGTCGCTGATCATGCCCGGCGACGCCGAGCCCCTGGAAGACCCGTACGAAATGCGCCAACTCCTGGAAAAACAGGTGGACCTGATCATCGACGGCGGCTTCGGCGGCGGCAAGGCCTCCACCGTGATCAACCTGGCGGACGGCGAACCCGAAGTGATCCGCGTGGGTTGCGGCGACCCGGCCCCCTTCATGGCCGAGGCCTGAATGTCGGCCGTGGAAACCGTCGACAGCCAGGCGGGCGCCCAGCAGGAACTGCCGTTTGCCATGGTGTATGGCCAGGCGGTCATGGAAATGCCGCTGGACCTGTACATCCCGCCGGACGCGCTGGAAGTCTTCCTTGAAGCCTTCGAAGGCCCGCTGGACTTGCTGCTGTACCTGATCCGCAAGCAGAACATCAACATCCTCGACATCCCGGTGGCGGAAATCACCCGTCAGTACATGGGTTATGTCGAGTTGATGCAGTCGGTGCGCCTGGAGTTGGCCGCCGAGTACCTGGTGATGGCCGCCATGCTGGCCGAGATCAAGTCGCGCATGCTGCTGCCGCGCTCGGAGACGATCGAGGCCGAAGAGGACGACCCGCGCGCCGAACTGATCCGCCGCCTGCAGGAGTACGAGCGCTTCAAGGCCGCCGCCGAAGGCATCGACGGCTTGAGCCGCGTGGGCCGCGATGTGGTGGTGCCCAAGCTCGATGCCCCCGAGGCCCGGGCGCGCAAATTGTTGCCGGACGTGAGCCTGGAAGAATTGCTGATGTCCATGGCCGAGGTGCTGCGCCGTGGCGATATGTTTGAAAGCCACCAGGTCAGCCGCGAGGCCTTGTCGACCCGTGAACGCATGAGCGATGTACTCGAACGCCTCAAGGGCGGCGGGTTTGTGCCGTTTGTCGAGCTGTTCACTGCCGAAGAAGGGCGCCTGGGCGTCGTGGTGACCTTTATGGCGATCCTCGAACTGGTCAAGGAATCCTTGGTCGAGCTGGTCCAGAATGAGCCTTTTGCGGCTATCCACGTGCGGGCGCGAGCCGAATAAAGAGCTGAATCGATGAATCTGACTGAACCCCGCGAACTGGCGCCGCTGCTGGAAGCCTTTCTCCTGGCCTCGGGTAAACCGCAATCCCTGGAGCGTCTGTTCGAACTCTTCGAAGAAGCCGAGCGCCCGGAGCCGCCAGTCTTCAAGAAAGCCCTGGAGATCTTGCGCAAGTCCTGCGATGGCCGCGCCTTCGAGCTGCGCGAAGTGGCGTCGGGTTATCGCCTGCAGATTCGTGAGAAATTTTCCCCGTGGGTGGGCCGGCTGTGGGAAGAGCGCCCGCAGCGTTATTCACGGGCGATGCTCGAGACGATGGCGCTGATCGCCTATCGCCAGCCGATCACCCGCGGTGAAATCGAGGATGTGCGTGGCGTGGCGGTCAACAGCCATATCGTCAAGACCTTGCTGGAGCGCGAGTGGATCCGCATCGTCGGCTATCGCGATGTGCCCGGCAAACCGGCGATGTTCGCCACCACCAAGGTGTTTCTCGACCACTTCAACCTGAAGAACCTCGACGACCTGCCGCCCCTGGCCGAGCTGCGCGAAATGGAGGCCGAGCCGGTGCTCGACTTCGACGACGCGCCGGTCCCGGCGAGCCTGCAGGAACTGGCCGACGCCAGCGCCGAGCCGGAAGAACCCAAGGACGAAACCAGTTTCCACACCCTGTTGCTGGAACTGGACGACATGGAGCAGGGCATCAAGACCGACTTCGACGACTTGCTGCGTGATGGTGCTGCCGAGCCGCAAGCCCAAGTGGACGTTGATGTTGAGGCTGAAGCCCAAGTGAACGTTGAAGTTGAGGCTGAAGTCGAAGCAGAAGCTGAGCCTGAACCCGAAGAAGACATCCTCGGTGTCGCCGAAGCTCGCGAGAAGCTCCTGGCCGCCGTCGCCGCCCTCGAACAACCGTCGCTGAGCGACGAAGAAGCCGAAGCCCAGGCGCTGGCCGAAGCCATCGAGGCCGAGCGGCGCCAGTTCGAAGACTGATGCCGCTTCAAAATGTGGGAGCTGGCTTGCCTGCGATGCAGGCGACTCGGTCTTTCTGCTATAGCGAGGTGATGCCATCGCAGGCAAGCCAGCTCCCACAGAAAACCAGTGCCTGGGAGGATTTCAATGAGTTCCACCAAAGACCCGTGCATCAGCATCTGCAAATTCAACGACGACATCTGTGTCGGCTGTGGCCGCAGCAAGCGCGAGATCCGTGCCTGGAAGAAACTCGACAAAGCCGACAAGCGCACGGTGCTTGCCGAAGCCGAGCTGCGCCTGCTGGCGCTGGGGGCCACCGGTCGGCGGAAAAGCAAATGATGGCGGCCCAATCGACTAGTCTCTGATGCGCAACGCGCGCCATGCGCGTATGATTCGCGACCCTTTGGCGCGCTATTGCCCCAAAGCCCCGCTTTCAACACTCTTCAGGCCACGCCTGAATCGACCCACCGGGAGGTGCTTAAGATGAACGACCAAGACCAGAACGACAGCCAGGAAATCGGCCCAGCAGGCGAAAAACTGCAAAAGGTGCTGGCGCGTATCGGCGTGGGCTCGCGCCGCGACGTCGAAGCCTGGATCACCCAGAAGCGCATCAAGGTCAACGGCGTCGAGGCCACCCTCGGCCAGCGCGTCGACCTGCACGATGCAATCACCATTGATGGCAAGGTCATCAAGCGTGAAGAGGCCGCCGAATCGGTGCGCCGCGTGATCATGTACAACAAGCCCGATGGCGAGATCTGCACCCGTGACGACCCGGAAGGCCGTCCGACCGTGTTCGACAAGATGCCCAAGCCCAAGGAAGGCCGCTGGATCAACATCGGTCGCCTGGACATCAACACCACCGGCTTGCTGATGTTCACCACCGACGGTGAACTGGCCAACCGCCTGATGCACCCGTCCTACGAGATGGACCGTGAATACGCCGTGCGTGTACGCGGTGAAGTCGACGACGAGATGATCGAACGCCTCAAGGCCGGCGTGGTGCTGGAAGACGGCCCGGCCAAGTTCACCGACATCAAGCAGGCACCGGGCGGCGAAGGTTTCAACCACTGGTACCACTGCGTGGTGATGGAAGGCCGTAACCGTGAAGTGCGTCGTCTGTGGGAATCCCAGGGCCTGGTGGTCAGCCGCCTGAAGCGCGTGCGTTTCGGTCCGGTGTTCCTCAACTCCGACCTGCCGATGGGCCGCTGGCGCGAAATGAGCCAGTACGAAGTCGACATCCTCAGCGCCGAAGTCGGCCTGACGCCGGTCGCGATGCCGCAGATGAACGCCAAGAGCAAAGACAAGCTTGAGCGTATGCAGCGTAAATCGTCGCGTCCTGTTGCGCGTACCGAGCGCGTGGCGCGCACCTTGCGCCCGGCCCTGAATGCGCCGGCGACCGGCGGGCGTATCTCGCGTGAGCCGCACATCGAAGGCGAGCGTCGCCCGACGGCGCCGTCGCGTCAGGAAGGCGAGCGTGCTCCACGCACGCCGCGTCCGGCCCGTGGTGAAGCGCCGAGCGGCGGTCGCAGCAACCGTGGTGAAGCCGATCGCCCAGCGGATAACGCCAGCACCAAGCGTCCAGCCAAGCCGGCGGCAAACAAGCGCCCCGGGCCGAAACTGGTCGCGGACGAGCCGTCTGGCAAGCGCCGTGGCGCCCCGGCCGGTTCGGGTCAGCGTCCAGGTTTTGGTCGCAAGAAGCCGCAGTGATACGCTAAGCGCTGCACACAAACGCCAACCCTAGGGTTGGCGTTTTTTTTGGTCTGGATTTGCTGACCCGTTCCAATGTGTGTGTGGGCTTGCTCGCGACAACGCTGTGTCAGTCGCTGGAGAAGTTGGCTGGTCTGCCGCATTCGCGAGCAAGCCCGCTCCCACATTTGGGGTGTATTTCAAGGTTGGAACCGAGTTGTACCGTCCGCTCAAATGCCGATGCAGCACCCCGAATCCCAAGCCCAACAGCATTCAAAACTGTGGGAGCGGGCTTGCCCGAGAAGGCGGTGGGTCAGTCAACCATGATGTAGCTGATCCACCGCCTTCGCAGGCAAGCCAGCTCCCACATTTGGGGTGTATTTCAAGGTTAGAGCTGAGTTGTGTCGCCTGCTCAAATGCCGGTGCAGCACCCCGAATCCCAAGCCCAAACAGCGATCAAAACTGTGGGAGCGGGCTTGCTCGCGAAGGCGGTGGGGCAGTCAACCATGATGTAGCTGATCCACCGCCTTCGCAGGCCAGCCAGCTCCCACACTGATTGGTGTCTGGACTGAATGCTGTGCCTGGCTCAACTCCCACATCTGGATCTCCAGTGTGTCTGGATTTTGTGATCAGAACGCAAACCGTCCATCAAACACCGGCTTGTCATCCAGCGCCAAGACCCCGCTGGCGAAAATCAGGTCCAGGTGATGACTGCCTTTCTGCCCGCCGCCAAGGCCCAGGTGCAGCCCGCAATGGCGCTCTTCAAACCCGGCGTTGCGCGCGTACAGGTCCTTCACGCCTTCATTGGTGCCGATCCCCAACTCCTCCACCCGCCGGTTGGACGGGTTGGCGTTCAGGTATTTGTTGAAGTCATCCGCCAGCCCCGGCACGTCGCTGGCCACGCTGCAGATGGTCGAGTTCTCGATCCACAGCTCCAGCGGCGACTGCAGCACGCCGTACTTGCGCGCAAACGGGATGGTGCTCAGGAAGGTGCCGACAAAGCGCACCTGGCCACTGATCGCCTCGCTGTGGGTGGCGATCTCGCCGGGTGCCAGGTCGTGGTTGCCGATGCCGTTGATATTGGTCCACTTCTTGATGCTGCTCAGCGGCGCCTGCAGGCGTGAGCCGTGCTTGTCGGTGAAACTCAGCACGTTGGCCTGGGACATGCGCCGGATCAGCGTGGCGTTGAGGTCGGCGATGCGCTGCGGCTCGACGCTGAAGGTGTCGTAGAAGTAGTCGCCGTAATCCTTGAACAGCAGGGACTTCTGCCAGTGCTCGGCCATCACGCCGTGCAGGGCGCGGATAAAGTCCGGGCCTTCGGCGCGTGGGTTGGGCAGCGTGGAGGAATCGTAGAGGAACAGGTACAGGTCGCAGGCCTCAATGGCCTGGGCCAGTGTGTCACTGGCGGCCAGGTCGAGGCGCTGCACCTGGAAATTGAAACGGGCGGCGCTGCTGTGGGTGATCGCCTGGGCGATAGCATCGTAGCGCTCGGTATGGCCCAGCAGCACGGTAGGCTGGCTCAGCCCGCTGAGGGCCGGGTGGTGGGCGAGGTAGTAGAGAAAGTGTTCGACGGCGCGGGCCTTGTCCATGACGGGTGTCCTTCTGTGCCTTGGGTAAGGGAGCAGGTGCCGTGCACAGCACCTGCCGGTTGCCTGCCGGGTGTCAGAATGGCCACATCGCCGTGCCGAAGGGCACGACGGCGTCGGCTTGCATCATCTCTACGGCGGCCTCGTGGGTCGGCGCTTCAAACCAATCGTCGAGTTGCAGTTCGGTTTCCAGGTCGTTTTCCAGTGCTTGCATGGTGTATCTCCTAGAGGACGTTGTTTGAGGACGGCTTGCCAACGGGCTTCGCTGGGCAAGTGGGATGAACCTAGGAGAGAGTGTTTCAGAACGCAAAATATTTATTGACACCGTTGCATTTGGATTTTTTCTTCTGTTTTCCCGGCCTGGTTTTTTCTTGAGCAAATACAAGCAGCTGGCGATGCTGATGATGGAGAATTTTCCTACCGACAATTTTTCTTCACGGAACAGCTGTAACGCGAATTTTCCATGCTGTAACGATTAATTTACGACAATGTCGCGGCATTATTGGGCCCTTTCCCGCTGTAAGGATTACCTGACAGATCGTCGCACGCCGGCTGGAGGGGCGGCCCCAAGCTGTCGAGCGGTGTACAATGCGCCGCGTTTTACTGTGACCCCCCTTGCGTAACCACGCAGAAGGCCAAGACCTCGGGGTTTACCTACCCTGATCACTCCGCCTGGCCACGAGCCGGACGGGTTCGATTTCGTCACAGATAAAAACAAACAGGTGACGCATGACCGTTAGAAAGACGCTGTACTCCTGGTGCCTGCGCTGGGGTTTGAGCGGCGCTGCTTGAGTCGGTAATTCAAGGCAGCAACCTGCAATCAACATCATCAAACCTTGCGTGAGACCCTTTTCATGAGTGGACCCCATTCCTCTTCAGGCGAGCTGAAACGCGGCCTGAAAAATCGGCATATCCAGTTGATCGCCCTCGGTGGCGCCATCGGCACCGGCCTGTTCCTCGGCTCGGCCGGGGTGCTCAAGTCCGCCGGCCCGTCGATGATCCTCGGCTACGCCATTTGCGGCTTCATTGCCTTCATGATCATGCGCCAGCTCGGCGAAATGATCGTCGAAGAGCCGGTCGCCGGCTCTTTCAGCCACTTTGCCCACAAGTACTGGGGCGGTTTCGCCGGCTTCCTGTCGGGCTGGAACTGCTGGATCCTGTACATCCTGGTGGGCATGTCGGAGCTGACCGCCGTCGGCAAATACGTGCACTACTGGTGGCCGGAGATCCCGACCTGGGTCTCGGCAGCGGCGTTCTTCGTGCTGATCAACCTGATCAACCTGGCCAACGTCAAAGTCTTCGGTGAAGCCGA
Source organism: Pseudomonas sp. PS01298 (assembly GCF_029959745.1). Classification (NCBI taxonomy): domain Bacteria; kingdom Pseudomonadati; phylum Pseudomonadota; class Gammaproteobacteria; order Pseudomonadales; family Pseudomonadaceae; genus Pseudomonas; species Pseudomonas sp. PS01298. The sequence goes on from NZ_JASCPP010000087.1 coordinate 20,312, forward strand.
GTTCTGGTTCGCCATCATCAAGGTCGTGGCCATCGTCGGCATGATCGCCCTGGGCAGCTACCTGCTGGTCAGCGGCAGCGGCGGACCACAAGCCTCGGTGAGCAACCTGTGGGACCACGGCGGGTTCTTCCCCCATGGTGTCAGCGGGTTGGTGATGGCCATGGCAATCATCATGTTCTCCTTCGGCGGCCTGGAAATGCTCGGCTTCACCGCCGCCGAAGCCGACCAGCCACGCACCGTGATCCCCAAGGCAATCAATCAGGTGATCTACCGCATCCTGATCTTCTACATCGGTGCGCTGGTCGTGCTGTTGTCGCTGACGCCATGGGACAGCCTGCTGGCGACCCTTAACGCTTCCGGCGATGCCTACAGCGGCAGCCCGTTCGTCCAGGTGTTCTCGATGCTGGGCAGCAACACCGCCGCGCACATCCTCAACTTCGTGGTGCTGACCGCCGCGCTGTCGGTGTACAACAGCGGCACCTACTGCAACAGCCGCATGCTGCTGGGCATGGCCGAGCAGGGCGATGCGCCGAAGGCATTGGCCAAGATCGACAAGCGCGGCGTGCCGGTGCGCTCGATCCTCGCATCGGCGGCGATCACCCTGGTGGCGGTGCTGATGAACTACCTGATCCCGCAGCATGCGCTGGAACTGCTGATGTCGCTGGTGGTGGCCACGCTGGTGATCAACTGGGCGATGATCAGCTTCTCGCACTTCAAGTTCCGCCAGCACATGAACCGCACCGGCCAGGTGCCGTTGTTCAAGGCGCTGTGGTACCCCTACGGCAACTACATTTGCCTGGCGTTCGTGGCGTTTATCCTGGTGATCATGCTGATGATTCCAGGCATCCAGGTGTCGGTGTACGCGATCCCGGTGTGGGTGGCGTTCATGGCGGTGTGCTACTGGATCAAGAACAAGCGCAGTGCCGAAGCGGCGCTGGGTACGGCGAGTGCGGCGTTGAAGTAAGCCGCCCCGCCCAAACGGAAAACCCGGCTGCGTGCCGGGTTTTTTGTGGGCGCCGACGGGGTAGACTCGCGCGTCGTGTTTAAACGTTCCAGGAGCGCAGACCCCATGCAATTCACTGATATCGACGGCGGCGCCTTGCAGCGTGACGCGCTGGAAGACCTGATCGACCAGCACGGCGGGCCCCTGCGCCTGATTGGCGTCGACCTGAGTGGCGCTGACCTCTCGCGCATGGCGCTGGATCACTGGGTATTCGAACGCTGCATCCTGGTCCAGACGTCTTTCCTTGGTGCGCGCCTGGAAGGCACGCAGTGGAAAAGCTGCCGGGCCGGCCACGCGATTTTCGAGGCGGCAAACCTGTTGGAGGCGCAGTTCCACAGCTGTGACCTGAACAACACCCGCTGGCAGCGCAGCAAGCTGTCCCAGGCGAATTTTGAACACTGCAAATTGACCGGCGCCAACTTCACCCATTGCGCCTCCCTGGGGCTGAGCTTCAGTGAAACCCGCCTGAACAGCGCGTTTCTGTCCGGGTTATCGTTTGCGCGCACCGTGTTGAATAACCTGGACTTCTCCGACAGCGATTTGTCGGAGGCTGATTTTCGCAAGGCCGAACTGATCGACTGCAGCCTCGCCCATGCCCGCATCCACGGCGCCAATTTTGCCGGTGCCGACTTGCGCGGTGCGGATTTGAGCGGGTTTCGCCTCAATGATGCCAAACTGTTCAAAGGCGCCGTGATTTCCAAAGCCCAGGCGTCGATGCTGTTATCCGAGTTGGGCTTGTCCGTTGCCTAAGGTTTTATGAGGGACGTGCCTGCTTTTCGAGGCCTCGCGTGTATCACGATGAATCAGAAAGCGACTACAGAAAAAAATGCTTTAGGGGCATTCACTCAACATTGAGATTTCATCTGTTCTCAATGAGGAGTTCGCCATGATCGAGATGCCACATCCCGCGCAACAGACTTTCAATGCGCCGGTGTTTTCCCCCGGCGTCCTTCAAAACAACAACGTCGCCGAAAACAGCCGGATTGAAGCCAACTTGGGACGGCTCGCCAGTGAAAGCGCTGCGGCCCATAAAACCATTGATGGCTTGCTTGCCAGCCTGATCAAGCTATCTACGTTGGTCGAGGGCAATGAACTCAAAGCCACGGCCAACCTGTTAAGCAGCTACTCCTCGGATCAGCCTCGCTTCGGCGTGATCGGTCAGTTAGGGGCCGGAGGCTTCAGTCGTATCCTTGATGAAGCACGACAGGGCGGCCCACGTGCCCACCGTTCGGGAGACGAGCCTCTGACATTGCGTGAAAAGGCCACGGCTTTTTTCAACTTGAGTAACTCGGCTTATTTTCGAGAAACCCTGGAGCGCATTCACAGTTCAAGTGAGCTGAAAGAGCGTGTCGCACCGATTGTTGACGTGCCTTATTTGGAGTCCAAGCAGTTCGGACCTGCCCGAGGCGGCACTAAAGAGCATCCCTTGCCGGAGCAACTCGCGCTTTATACTTTTAGTAATGAAAACACTCAGGATGCCTCGCAGAATTGGCATCTTTATGAATCCATCAAGGATGTAAACGGGCGGCCTGTGCTGAGCAACCCAGCACGCGTGGGTGCCAGCCTGACTAAAGTACAGAACGACTTCCGTGAAGCAACTTCGCAGGGCAGCAACGTCTGGGTGTCGGCCGCGGACCTGAAAGCCGACGACCGGCTGAGTTCGCGGGAGCTTGATTTTGCGCGCTTTAACCCACGCAACCGTGTGGATCGAGATGATGGCCAGTTTGGCTATCAAGGACCGATAAAAAGCCAGGCGGCGCTGCCCTTGGAGCATACCGTGATCCCCCGAGGTAACGGCTTCGCCGTTTGGCAAGTCAAGCAAGGCACCGGCTTTGCCAAGGACGCGGCTTTGCAGCAAAAACCTGTCGTGGCGGGGCCTTCTGGAACCACCGACCGATTTATGACCGCAGCCCGGTTGCTGGGGACTGGGCTGGTCAATACGTTGGGGCTTAACCAGCCAAAGGCTGGCGAGTCGAATGAGCAGGCCGAAGTCAGGGCCCAGCGGGAAATGAAAGAGTTGGTCCGTTGGATGGCTACCGGTTACCTGGTGGATGACAATCATCACTCCATGGTCGAGGTCAACCTGGGTGCCGCCAACCATGGCCTCCCTACCCAGTGGGGGGAGTCGCTCTACCGTGAACCGTTCTCCGGCCCGATTGCAGCCCGCGATTTTACTATTTCCAATTCAGAGGTTATGAATGCCCTGAACAAGCAGGCGCCCGTGAGCACTCATTATGAAAAATTTCGTCATGACCTGCAGGGGGGGAGCCGAGCGAAGGTAATGCCGGACGGGCGGATCATTTGATATCGGGCGCTATAGGCCCTGTAGTCGGCTCAATGGGGTCATTGCAAGCGCCGGTTTACCGCGAGGGCCTTGTTTTGTTCGAGTATGCTGGCCGTTCTGAACAACGGACCTGTCCCAATGCTGGTAATTTCCAACAACGTGCACCTGCCCGATGCCGAAATCGAGCTGACCGCCATCCGCGCCCAGGGCGCCGGTGGGCAGAACGTCAACAAGGTGTCGAGCGCGGTGCATTTGCGCTTTGATATTCCGGCCTCGTCGCTGCCGGAGTTCTACAAGGAGCGGCTGCTGGCGCTGCGCGACAGCCGGATCACCAGCGAAGGCGTGTTGATTCTCAAGGCCCAGCAATACCGGACGCAGGAGCAGAATCGCGCGGATGCGCTCGAGCGTTTGGTGGAGCTGATCCTCAGTGCCACCAAAGTCGAGAAGAAGCGCCGCCCGACCAAGCCGACCCTGGGCTCGAAAAAGCGTCGACTCGAATCCAAGACCAAGCGCGGCAGTATCAAGGCCGGGCGTGGCAAGGTCGATTTCTAGGCGTCGCGCGCTTCGCGGGCCTTCGGCGCCTGGCGGTACAGGTACACGCTGAGCAGCAGGCCACCGAGGGCGGCGAGGGCGGCGAACAGGAAGATCGATGCAAAGCCGAAACCTGCCGCCACCGCCCCGGCCAGCGGCCCGGTGATGCCCAGCGACAGGTCGATGAACAGCGAGTAAGCCCCCACCGCCGACCCGCGGCTGGACGCCGGCACCAGATTGACCGCCTCGACTCCCAGCGCCGGAAACACCAGGGAAAAACCGAAGCCGCTCAACGCCGCGCCGGCCAGGGCCAAGTTCGCATCCGGTGCCAGCCACAGCAGCAGCAACCCGAGGATTTCCACCGACAGGCACGCAATCGCCACGCGAAAGCCGCCAATCCGGTTGATCAAGTTGCCGAACAGCAGGCGCGCACCGATAAAACTGGCGCCGAACAGGCTCAGGGCCCACACCGCGTTATCCCAATGCTGGGTGGTGTAATACAGGGTGATAAAGGTGGCGATGGTGCCAAAGCCGATCGAGCCCAGGGCCAGCGCGCAGCCGTGCGGCAGCACCCGGCCCAGCACATTCATGAACGGCAGGCGCACGCCGGCCACGATCGGCGCCGCTTCCTTGTTCCAGGCCAGCAGCAGGCCGATCACCGCCAGCAGGATGATACTGACGCCCATGCTCCACAGCCCCAGGTGGCTGACCAGCAGCACCCCGAGTGGTGCGCCAACCGCCAGCGCGCCGTAGCTGGCGATGCCGTTCCAGGAAATCACCTTGGCCGTGTTCGCCGCCCCCACGCGGCCGATGCCCCAGCCGATGGCGCCCGAGCCGACCAGGCTTTCCGCGCTGCCCAGCACCAGGCGGCCGATCAGCAGGCTGCCCAGGCTCACGGCCGGCAAGCTGGAGAACCACGCCGCGAGCAGCATGAACACGCCGCTCAGGCCGCAGCCCACCAGGCCGATCAGCACGGCGCGCTTGCTGCCCAGGTTGTCGATGATTTTGCCTGCGTACGGACGGCTCAGCAGCGTGGCCAGGTATTGCACACTGATCACCAGGCCGGCGATGACCGCGCCGTAGCCCAGCTCACTGTGGACATAGCCAGGCAATACGGCCAGCGGGATGCCGATATTCAGGTAGCCGATAAAGGTGAACAACACGATGGAAACGACTTGCAGCGTGACCGCCATGGGGCGCTGGGTATCTGGCATGGGAGAGGTCCACTGTCGCAGCAGGTAAAGATAGGCGGCTAATGATACCGGGCTTGGGCCGGCGCAGGGCGCTAAAACGCAAAAACGTCAGGTCGGCACTGCGTCAGGCTTGGGAAGGGGCCAGCAATTGCGTGGTAACCAGGGCCGCCAACGCGTTTTCCTGGGTGCCAAAGCGCTTGAGCAGCTTGGCTTGCTTGTCCGCGCTGAGGCGGTTCCACACTTCGACCATCTGCAAGGCAGCGTCGAGTACGGCGGCGTCCGGGGTGTCGGGGAGGGTATCGGTCATGGCAGGTATCTCGGGTGATTCAGGCAGTGTGGAAAGCGCTCAAAGGTGCGCTTTCCACACGGTCTGGTACGGCGTCAGTCCTGGCTTTCGCTGTCGACTGGTGGTGCTTCTTTGGCCTCAGGCTGCTGGTCGCTGGCCTGCTGCGGTGTTGGCTGCTCAGTAGGGTGCAGGCTTGGGAAGGGGAGATTAGGTATCTCGTGCATCGTCGTCGCTCCTCGCAAAGTCTGTTTTTTCAATCGCAGGTGATTCCGCGCTCTCAAAAAGCCTTGGCAGGATACAGCACTGAAAATGACAAAAAGAATTTAATCTCGACCAATGAACGAACTTTCATTGTTTTACGCAAGTGACACGGGGTCACACCTCAAAAGGGCACCTTGCCGAGAATCATGTCGCGGTACATCACAAAATCCCCCAGCAAGCTGTAGAACGGGTGCTGGAAGGTCGCCGGGCGGTTCTTTTCAAAGAAGAAGTGACCGACCCAGGCAAAGCTGTAGCCGGCAATTGGCACGGCCAGCAGCAAGCCCAACGAGCCTCTGCCGATGGCATACGCGAGGATGCCGATCACCAGGGTGGTGCCGATAAAGTGCAGGCGCCGGCAGGTGCTGTCGGCGTGCTCAGTCAGGTAATACGGGTAAAACTCGGCAAAGCTGTTGAATCGCTTGACGTTTTCCACGGTGACCGGCCCTTTGATTGTTGTGCCTCCCAACAGATGTTCGGCGGGGAGCTTATTTGAGTCTAGAGTGATCAGTGGTAACAGCCAGTGACAATAGATGCCACTTTAGTATCCTTGGCTTCCTGGCTGCCGTTTGAGCCTGCTTTATTAAGAAGACGCCATGAGCGAACGAACAACTTCTGCAAGCTGGGCGATGGGGATAGTCAAGGCGTTGGAAATGGACGGCCTGGATTGCCGCGCCTTGTTCAAGCAACTCGGCCTGGACTACGCCGCGCTCAGCGACCCCGATGCACGCTTCCCACAAGATTCCATGACCCGGCTGTGGCAGCGGGCGGTGGAGGTCTCGGGCAACCCGGCGATTGGCCTGAACATGGGCAAGGTGGTACGTCCGGCATCGTTTCATGTGGCCGGGTATGCGTTGATGTCCAGCAACACCCTCGCCGAAGGGTTTATGCGCCTGGTGCGCTACCAGCGGATCATCGCCGAAAGCGCCGACCTCAGTTTCCGCCTGCTCCCCGAAGGTTACGCGCTGATCCTCACCGTGCATGGCGATCACCTGCCGCCCACCCGGCAAAGCGCCGAAGCCTCGCTGGCGAGTGCCCTGGCGCTGTGTGGCTGGCTGACCGGGCGCACCCTGCAACCGCGCAAGGTGCTGCTGCAAGGCGATCAACCGGTGGACCTGGCGCCCTACAAACAAGCGTTCCATGCCCCGCTGGAATTCAATGCGCCGTATGACGCGCTGATCTTCGAACGCGCCGACATGGACGCGCCGCTGCCCACGGCCAACGAGGCCATGGCGCTGCTGCACGATCGGTTTGCCGGTGAATACCTGGCGCGTTTCTCGGAGAGCCGTGTGACGCACAAGGCGCGTCAGGTGCTGTGCCGCCTGTTGCCACAGGGCGAGCCCAAGCGTGAAGTGGTGGCCCAGACCCTGCACCTGTCCCAGCGCACCTTGCAGCGGCGCTTGCAGGAAGAAGGCACCAGTTTCCAGACCCTGCTCGATGACACCCGCCGCGAATTGGCCGAGCAGTACCTCGCACAGCCGAGCATGACACTGCTGGAAATCGCCTACCTGCTGGGGTTTGCCGACCCGAGCAACTTCTTTCGCGCGTTTCGCCGCTGGTTCGATGCCACGCCCGGCGAGTACCGGGCGCGGTTGCAGGATGCGTCGACGGTCAGTGACGCCAAAATGCCGGAATGCACAGAACAAAGACTGTAATGATCTCCAGTCGGCCCAGCAGCATGCCCAGCGACAGGATCCACTTGGCCGCATCCGGCAGGCTGGCGAAATTGCCCGCCGGGCCGATGGTCTCGCCCAGCCCCGGGCCGACGCCGGACACGGTGCTGGCGGCGCCGGTCAGCGCCGTCATCCAGTCCAGGCCCAGCAGCGACAAGGCCAGGGCGATGGCGCAGATGGTGATGGCGAAGAAAAACGAGAACGTCAGGATCGAACGTACGATCTCTTCGTCGAGGCGGTGGCCGTTGTACTTCTGCTTGATCACCGCCCGTGGGTGAATCAGCTGGTTCAAGTTGGCCTTGAGCAGGATGTAGGCGACCTGGAAGCGGAAGATCTTGATCCCGCCCGCCGTGGAGCCGGAGCAGCCGCCGACAAATCCCAGGTAGAAGAACAGCATCAGCGAGAAGTTGCCCCAAATGCTGTAGTCCCCCAGTGCAAAGCCGGTGGTGGTGACCACCGAGGTGACGTTCACCGCCACATGGCGCAGCGCGTCGAGCCAATGCAAATCGGTGGTCCACCAGTACCAGGTGCCGAGCACCAGCCAGGTCACCACCAGCAAACCGAGCAGGCCTTGCACCTGCTGGTCCTTGATCAACGCACGGCGGTTGCCGCGCAGGGTCGCCACGTACAGGGTGAACGGCAGGCTGCCGAGGATCATCACCACCACCGCGACCCAGTGCACCGCGGGCTGTTTCCAGTGGGCCAGGGATTCGTCGGAGGTGGAGAATCCACCGGTGGAAATCGCCGACATTGCATGGTTGATCGCGTCGAACAGGCCCATGCCGGCCCACCAGAACGCGAGGCTGCCAAGGATGGTGATGCCCACGTACGCCGCCACGATCAGCCGCGCCACCATGTGCGAGCGGGGCATGACTTTTTCCGAGCGGTCCGAGGATTCGGTCTGGAACAGGCGCATGCCGCCGATACGCAGCAGCGGCAGGATCGCCACCGCCATGCCGATAAAGCCGATGCCGCCGAGCCAGTGCAGCAGCGAGCGCCACATCAGGATGCCCGGTGACATGGTGTCCAGCCCGCTCAGCACGGTGGAACCGGTGGCGGTGATGCCGGACATGCTTTCAAAGAACGAGTCGGTGTAGCTGATGTGCTGGGTCAGCAGAAACGGCAGCGCGGCGAACACGCACACCACCACCCAACTGCTGACCGTCAGCAAGTACATGTCGCGCGGGCGCAGGTGCACATGTTCGGGGCGGCCGGGAATCACCAGGGCCAAACCGGCAATAAAGGTGATCAGGCTGGCCCAGAGGAACGAGGGCAGGTCACTGGTGCGTTCGAAGATCACCAGGGTGGCCATTGGCACGACCATGGCGATCGCGAGGGTGATCAGGAAGATGCCGATGATGAAACCGATGATGCGTAGGGTCGGCAACGCCATGAAGTTCGCTCGGGGGTTGAGGGTGGCGCCATTCTACCTGCGGTGCAGTGCATGTAAACCGGGGTACGCGCCGCAACGCGGTTCGACGGTGGGAGCTGGCTTGCCTGCGATAGTGGTGTATCAGTCGATCAAGGGATGACTGGCCCACCGCTATCGCAGGCAAGCCAGCTCCCACACGGATAAGTGTCAGT
>NZ_JASCPP010000088.1:0-28794 GCF_029959745.1 Pseudomonas sp. PS01298
GGCTTGCTCGCGAAAGCAGTGTGTCAGTCAGCACACATGCAAACTGACACACCGCCTTCGCGAGCAAGCCCGCTCCCACATTTTGGCCTGTGCCAGGCTCAGGATCAGGCGTAGTAGTCGACGGCGCTGGAGCCGATCACGGTAGACGTCACCGGCGCGACGGCCTCAGCCACCTCGCCGTGACTGGCATTGTCGCCGTTGTCGCCGCCGCGCCCACCCGTGCCACTCACGCCACGGGTCTGGGCCTGCTGTTGCTGCTGCTCCTGGCCACGGGACTGGTCGGACACGTTGACGTCGACCTGGCCCATGCCTTGCTGGGCGAACATCTCCCGCAGGCGGCCGGACTGGCTTTCCAGCGCTTCACGCACCACCGGGTGGGCGCTCATGAAGTTGACCTGGGCCTGCTGGTCGGCCGTCATGTTGACCTTGATGTCCAGGCGACCGAGTTCGGCCGGCTGCAACTGGATCTCTGCCGACTTGAGGTTGGCGCTGGAGAGGTACATCACGCGGTTGACGATTTCGTCGGTCCAGCCGCTCTGGTGCATGGCCAGCGGCGCATTGGTCGTGGGCGGCAGCGCATTGGCGGTTTTCGGCGTGGCGGCCTGGGTCAGCGCGGCAAGGCGATTGGCGAAGTCATCGACGCGCGTGTCGCTGCTGGCTTCCTTGAGGTCCTTGAGGCCGCCTTCGATCAAACCGCTGAAGGCCTTCTCGCCGCCGGAGTCAGTGCTGTCCTTGGTGGCTTGCTGGTCGACCATATTGGCCAGGCCGGCGGCAAAGTTCTGCGCGGCCGTCGGCTGGTCCTGGGTCGGCGCCGGGGCGGTTTTTGCCGGTGCCTGGCTGCTGGCCGACACATGCCCGCCCTGCTCCATCGCCAGGCGCACGGCCGGCATCGCATCCAGTGGATCGGCCTCGGGGTCGAACGCCGGCTTGGCTTCCTCGGTGGCCGCGATCGGCGCCGCAACCACCGGCTGGGCGCTGTCGTCCTGGGCGGCAGCCGCCGGTGCCGGGGTTTGCACCGGTACCGGCACAACCACCGGCGTGACCGTGGCAATCAATGCCGGATCGACCACCGGGTCGGTCGGGGGCTGCTGCACCAGGGTCGGATCGACCGGCGCGTCGTCATCGGTGCTGGCACTGTCATCGGACTTGGCCGGCGGCGTGGCAGGCAAGGTATTGCCGCTATCGGCAACCGCTGGCGTGCTGGCGGCAGGCTTGTCGCTGCTGGCGACAGGCTTGGCAGAGTTGTCGGAAGGCTTGTCCCGTGTGGGCTTGGCCGAGTTGTCGTCGGCCTTGATCGCGGGCTTGGCGCCTTGGTTGGCGAACACCTGTGCGAAGCCAGGGCCCTTGTCCCGTGGGTCCGCATCCGCAACCGGCTGCGGGGCGGCGGACGCTTGAGGCTTGGCCGCGGGGGCAGCCTGAAGGAGCGAATTAGGGGCGACTGGCATAGGTAAAGGTCTCCACTGCATGGGGATCGGGGATGCAGTATCGGGAGATAGAGCAAGAGTCGGGCCAGGTTTTACTTGGGCTTGGTTTTGTTGTGTACCTATCCGTTATTCAGGTAACGGCTGATGGATACGTACACACCCCAACTACACGCCAAACCGCTGCCGCTCGGACTCATACAACGGCTTCACCAACGCAAACTCGTGATCAATCTGATCCACCAGCGCCCCCAGGTCCGCCGAGGACTCAACCGACTCGACCTCCAGCCGCTGGCACAACTGCGCCAAGCGCACCGCGCCGAGGTTGCCGCTGCTGCCCTTGAAGCTATGGGCGATGCGCCCCAGCGCCTTGGCGTCGTCGCGGGCCTTGCGCAGGGCTTCGACGCGCTTCTGGGAATCATCGAGAAAGGTATCGAGCAGCTTGGGGTACTCGCCTTCCATGACTTCCTGCAAACCCGACAACACGTCAGGGTCCAGATGAATATCAACCACTTGCTCGCTCCTTGATCAAGAATCGGCGGATTATGCCAGAGCCCCCCAGCAAAACTCCACGCAGACACTGCGCCCGCCATCGGACCAGCGTACATCGCTGCTCAACTGGCGCACCAGGCTCAGCCCGCGGCCGGACAGACGGTCGATATCCAACGGCCGGGCCAGCACCTGTTCGACGTCGAACCCCGGCCCGCTGTCTTCCAGGCGCAAGGTCATCTTGCCGCCCGCTTCGGTGGGCACCACCTGCACGTGCACGCGTACATAACCGCTGTTCAGCTGCGCCAGGCGATCGTTGCGCTGGCGGTAATACTCGGTAAACCCCTGGGCATCGCGCTTGAGCCGCGAGTCCAGGCCCAGCACGCCGTGCTCCAGCGCATTGGAATACAGCTCGGCCATCACGCTGTAGAGCGCCCCGCTCTGCTCACGCAGGCCGTGGATCTCCAGCAACAGCTGCAGCAGGTAGGGCAACGGGTTGTAGCGCTTGAGGGTTTCGGCGCGAAACTCGAAACTCACCGACCAATCCAGCGGGCACGACTGGCCGCTGTCGGCATACAACGGCCCGGTCGCGCGCAACGACTGGCCGGGCTGCAGGGTGATTTCCACCATGCTCACATCATCCCGCGCCTCGCCGCGAAAGGCCGCCAGCGCCTGTTCAATGTCCTCGAACAGCCGATCCGGCTCGCGATTGGCGGCGAACACTTGCTGCAAACGCTCGGCACCAAACAATTGATCATTCGCGTCAGCGGTGTCCAGCACACCATCGGACAGCAGGAACACGCGGTCGCCCAAGGCCATGGGCCAGACTTCGGTACGATCATCAAAAGCGTCGGCCGAAAGCACGCCCAACGGCAAATGCCGCGACTGCAGCGGCGTGCGCTGGCCACTGGCGACTTCATGCACATAGCCATCGGGCATGCCGCCGTTCCACACCTCCACCACGCGGCGCTGCGTGCTCAGGCACAACAGGGTGGCGCAGCAGAACATGTCCACCGGCAGGATGCGCTTGAGCTTGGCGTTCATCTCGCGCAGGGTCTGCGCCAGGCCATAGCCCTTGGCGGTCATGCCGTAGAACACTTCCGCCAACGGCATCGCGCCCACCGCTGCCGGCAGGCCGTGGCCTGTGAAATCGCCGAGCAGCACGTGCATGTCGCCGGACGGCGTGTAGGCCGCCAGCAGCAGGTCACCGTTGAACAACGCATAGGGCGATTGCAGGTAGCGAATGTTCGGCGCGGCATTGATGCAGCCGGAATGGGCGACCTTGTCGAACACGGCCTTGGCGACCCGCTGCTCATGCAATAGATAGTCGTGGTGCCTGGCGATCAGGTCGCGCTGCTGCAACACGGTGGCCTGCAACCGGCGCAGGCGGTCCATGGCGTTGATCTTCGCGGCCAGGATCAGTTGGTTGTAGGGCTTGGGCAGGAAGTCGTCACCGCCGGCATCCAGGCATTGGGCCAGCGCTTCGCTTTCGCGCAGGGAGGTGAGGAAGATAATCGGCACCAGCGCCTCGCCGGCCAGTTGCTTGATGCGGCGGGCCGCCTCAAAGCCGTCCATCACCGGCATCAGCGCGTCCATCAGCACCAGCTGCGGCCGCTCGCGGGCGAACACCTCAACCGCTTGCGCGCCATTGGTGGCCGTCAGCACCTGGTGGCCCTGACGCCGGATGATCGTCGACAGCAACAACAGGTCGGCGGCGCTGTCTTCAGCGATCAATATGCTCAGCGCTTCAGGAACCGGGGCCAGGACGCTCAAGTGAGGTCGAACAATTTGTCGAAGTTGGAAATGGCGAGGATCTTGCGCACGTCAGAATTACTGTTGATCACCTGGACCTCGGCGTTATCGCCGCCCGCATGGTCACGCAGCAGCAGGAGCATGCCCAGGGCCGAGCTGTCCATATAAGTGGTGTGCTTCAAGTCCACCACGTAGATCTCGGGCACTTTGTAAAACCGCTCGTAGGCATCACGAAAGGCTTGGTGGCTACCGAAATCGAACCGCCCCTTGATGGTAATCGTCAATTTCGTCCCATCCAGGGATACTTCTGACTCGACTGACATACGACTGCTTCCTTGTCATTGGCAATGTGCAACAAGGTTTAGCAGGCGAAGCGGATCTGAGCAACACAGCGAATCAAATGCGCGAGCGGGCTTGCTCGCGAAAGCAGTCTGTCAGCCACCACAGATGCAAACTGACATACCGCCTTCGCGAGCAAGCCCGCTGCCACATTTTTAGAATTGGGATTGACGCGGCAGACGCTGGGACAGTTCGTCGAGCAGCTTCTGCTCACGCTTGTCTTCGATGGCCCGCGCCTCGTCGATGTAGCGCTGCACCAGTTTGCGCAGGCCTTCGACCCGCGCAAACGCCGCTTGCCAGCTCTCGCGGGCTTTATCGAGATTGTTCTGGTGCCAGGCCAGGCTCTGGCGCTGTTGGCCGACGGCGGTTTCCAACTGATTGAGAAAGCCCTGGTAGCCCATCAGCCACTGGCCGGAAACGCCTTTGCTGCCGCGTTCGATCCATTGCTGCTGGTACTCGCTGCGAAAACGCTCGAGGTCGCCCAGCTTGCTTTCCGCCAGACGCACCTGGCCCTGGAAATACCCCAGGCGCTGCACGGCGGTTTTCTCGGCCTTTTCGGCCATGTCCACCACCGGGGCCAGACGTGAGGAACGCGTGCTGGCCATGGCTTAGCCGCCTGGCGCCGGGGCGAAGATCGAGCCCAGGTGCGCTTCGCTTTCACCCATGCTGATCTTGTCGTTGAGGCCCTGGCGCAGGTAGGTCACCAACTGCGGTTGCAGGGCGATCGCCAGGTCGGTCTCGCGATCACCACCGGCGACATAGGCGCCGACACTGATCAGGTCGCGGCTCTGCTGGTAGCGCGACCACAACTGTTTGAAATGCTGCGCGCGCGCCATGTGCTCCGGCGTGACCACAGCAGGCATCACCCGGCTGATCGACGCCTCGATGTCGATGGCCGGATAGTGCCCCTCTTCCGCCAGGCGCCGCGACAGTACGATGTGGCCGTCGAGTACACCCCGCGCCGAGTCGGCAATCGGGTCCTGCTGGTCATCGCCTTCGGACAACACGGTGTAGAACGCGGTGATCGAGCCCCCACCGGCTTCGGCGTTACCGGCGCGCTCCACCAACTTGGGCAGCTTGGCAAACACCGACGGCGGATAGCCCTTGGTGGCCGGGGGCTCGCCGATGGCCAGGGCGATTTCCCGCTGGGCCTGGGCAAAACGCGTGAGCGAGTCCATCAGCAACAGGACGTTCTTGCCCTTGTCGCGAAAATATTCGGCGATGCGCGTGCAATACATGGCGGCGCGCAAACGCATCAGCGGCGCATCGTCGGCCGGGGACGCGACCACCACCGAGCGCTTGAGACCTTCTTCACCGAGGCTGTGCTCGATGAACTCCTTGACCTCACGACCCCGCTCACCGATCAGCCCCACCACAATAATGTCGGCCTCGGTAAAGCGGGTCATCATGCCGAGCAACACCGACTTACCCACGCCGGTACCGGCGAACAGGCCCAGACGCTGGCCGCGACCGACCGTCAATAATCCGTTGATGCTGCGAATGCCCACGTCCAACGGCACGCTGATCGGGTTGCGGTTCAGCGGGTTGATGGTCGGGCCGTCCATCGGCACCCAGTCTTCGGCCTTCATCCCGCCCTTGCCGTCCAGCGCGCGACCGGCGCCGTCGAGCACGCGGCCGAGCATGCTCATGCCCATGGGCAGGCGACCGGTATCAGCCAACGGCACCACGCGGGCACCGGGGGCGATGCCGGCCAGGCTGCCGACGGGCATCAGGAAAATCTTGCTGCCGGAAAAGCCCATGACTTCGGCTTCGACCTGCACCGGGTGGTAGCTGTCGTCGTTGATCACCAGGCAGCGGCTGCCCATGGCCGCGCGCAGGCCCTCGGCCTCCAGGGTCAGGCCGACCATGCGCAACAGGCGCCCTTCGAGGATCGGTTGGCCAGCCAATTCGGTGGCTTCGGCATAGCCACCCAGGCGTTTGGCGAAGCTGGTGCGATCAAGGCGCATCAGGGGCGTCCAGGTCCACACTCAGGTCAGGCTCGGCCGGGTGCAGGGCTTGTTCGTGGAGTTGGTCGAACAGCTTGGCCATGATCTGGCTGATACGGGTTTCCACCGTCGCATCGATGCGGCTGTGCTCGGTCTCGACGCGGCAACCCCCTGGCTGCAGGGAGGCGTCCTCGACGATGCGCCAGGTTTCTTCATGGCGCTCGCGCAGGGCCTTGACCTGTTCGAAATCCTGCGGGTTGATGTACAGCCGCACATTGCCGACGCCCAGCGGCAGCAACTTGAGCGCTTCGCGCATCACGCTTTCGATGTGGCTGGAATCGAGCACCAGCTCACGCTGGATCACCTGGCGGGCGATATGCTCCACCAGGCCGACCATGGCTTTCTCGATCTGCGAATCCTGCTCGGCGATGGGGTCGAACAAGCCGCCCATCAAGCGCTCCAGGCTGGCCAGCTTGACGGCGAGCGCCGCCTCGGCCTCCTGGCGCACCTTGAGGGTGGTGCTGCGAAAACCGTCTTTTTCACCGGCGGAAAACCCTTCGTTGTAGGCCTCCTGGCGGATGCTCTCCAACTCTTCCAGGGTCAATGGCTGGACTTCTTCCAGCGGCACTTCTTCCATTTCCGCAGGCGGCTCTTCCACCGGTTCCGGCTCGGGCTCCGGCACATGCGGATCGAAGCTGGGCAACGACCAGATGTCGAACCCGCCGACATCCCGCGCGCGAATCAGATCGCTGGGAGCCCCATCTTTGTTCGACATGAGTGGCGCCTTAAATCATTTCTTCGCCGCCCTTCCCGCCGAGAACGATTTCTCCGGCTTCGGCCATACGGCGGGCAATGGTGAGGATCTCTTTCTGCGCAGTTTCCACGTCGCTGACGCGCACCGGGCCCTTGGCCTCGAGGTCGTCGCGCAGCAGCTCGGAAGCACGCTTGGACATGTTCTTGAAGATCTTCTCCTTGACGTTCTCGTCGGAGCCCTTGAGCGCCAGCACCAGCACGTCGGAGGACACCTCGCGCAGCAGCGCCTGGATGCCACGGTCGTCGACATCGGAGAGGTTGTTGAACACGAACATGAGGTCTTCGATCTGGCCGGACAGGGTGTCGTCGATCTCGCGGATCGAGTCCATCAACTGGCCTTCGACCGAGCTGTCGAGGAAGTTCATGATGTCGGCCGCGCGCTTGATACCGCCCAGGGTGGTACGCGATGCATTCGAGTTGCCCGAGAACTGCTTCTCGAGAATCGTGTTGAGTTCTTTCAAGGCCGCCGGCTGCACGGTGTTCAGCGACGACACGCGCAGGATGATGTCCAGGCGCACTTTATGGTCGAAGTGGCCAAGCACTTCACCGGCCTGGTCCGGGTCGAGGTACGCCACGACGATCGCCTGGATCTGCGGGTGCTCGTAGCGGATCACGTCGGCGACGGCGCGCGGCTCCATCCATTTGAGGCTGTCGAGGCCGCTGGTGTTGCCACCCAGCAGGATGCGGTCGATCAGGCCGTTGGCCTTGTCTTCGCCCAGGGCCGAGGTGAGCATCTTGCGGATGTAGCTGTCGGAGCCGACGCCCAGGCTGGTCTGGTCGCCGACGATCTCGACGAACTCACTCATCACCTGCTCGACCTGCTCACGGTGCACATTGCGCATCTGCGCCATGGCCACGCCAACCCGCTGGACTTCTTTAGGGCCCATGTGGCGCAGCACTTGGGCGGCGTCGGTTTCACCCAGCGACAGCAGCAATACAGCGGCTTTGTCGACCTTGGTGAGCTTGGCAACAGCGGCTCGATTATCACTCATCTGCGTTGATCCACTCTTTCACGACCTGGGCCACACGGCCCGGGTCTTCTGCCACCAGACTCTTGATTGCATTCAGCTGAGCGTCATAGCCTTCGCTCGGGCTTGGCAACAGGATGCTTTGCGGGCCGCCGAGGCTGACGCGGTCGTTGGCCAGTTCGCCATCCAGGCCGCCCATGCCACCCAACTCGACGTCGCTGCCACCGAAGGCCGCGAGTTGTTTCTTGCCGTTGCCGGTGATGTTGTTGAGCACCGGGCGCAGCACGCCGAACACCAGCACCAGGATGAACAACACACCCAGTACTTGCTTGACGATGTCCCAGAACCACGGCTGCGTGTAGAACGCCGGGTCGGCGATCACTTCGCCACGCTCGGCGGAGAACGGCATGTTGATCACGCTGACGCTGTCACCACGGCTGGCGTCAAAACCGACGGCGTCCTGCACCAGGCGAGTGAAGCGCGCCAATTCGTCGGCGCTCCAGGGCGCACGGGTAACCGCACCGTCAGCCGGGTTGACCTTGACCTGGTCATCGACCACCACCGACACCGACAGGCGATTGACACGGCCCTGTTGCTGCTTGGTGTGGCTGATGGAACGGTCGAGTTCGAAGTTCTTGGTGGACTGGTTACGCTTGTCCGCCGGGTACGGGGCGAGCATCGGCTGGCCGGTGGCCGGGTCCATGATCTGCTGGCCGTTGGCGTCCAGCAGCGGCTGGCCAGGTTGCACTGCACCAGCAGTCGCGGCCGCGCCACCGGTGGTTTGCGGCGCGGTGGCCGGTGCCGGTGGCTGGTTGCTCAGGGCACCCGGCACACCTTGCGGGCCATTGCTCGCGGTGCGTTGTTCGCTGGTCGACTGCTCGCTGCGCAAGGCCGGCTGGTCGGGGTTGAACTGCTCGGAGGTCGACTCGACGGCGCTGAAGTCCACATCGGCAGACACTTCAGCCTTGTAGCGGTCGTTGCCCAGCACCGGTTGCAGGATGTTATGCACACGCTGGGTGAGCATGCTTTCCATGCGGCGGCTGTAGTCGAACTGCTTGCCGGCCTGGGTCAGCGCGGAGTTTTCAGCCTGGTCGGACAACAGGTTGCCCTTCTGGTCGACCACGGTGATTTGCGACTTGCTCAATTCGGGAACGCTGGTGGCCACCAGATTGATGATCGCCAGGACCTGGCCAGGCTCCAGGGAGCGGCCGGAAAACAGTTCGACCAGTACCGAGGCACTTGGCTTGCGCTCATCGCGCACAAACACCGAGCTTTTCGGAATAGCCAGGTGCACGCGGGCGCCCTTGACGTTGTTGAGGCTGGAGATGGTGCGGGCGAGTTCGCCTTCGAGGCCACGACGATAGCGAGTGGCTTCCATGAACTGGCTGGTCCCCAGGCCCTGGTCCTTGTCGAGGATTTCAAAACCGATGTTGCTGTCGGACGGGGTCACGCCAGCCGCCGCGAGTTTCATCCGCGCCCGGGCCACGTCGTCGGCCTTGACCAGCAGAGCGCCGGAGTTGGGCTCCACAGTGTAGGAAATGTCGGCAGCCGACAGGGTTTCCATGATCTGCTTGGAATCCATGCCCGCCAGGCTGCCGTACAGCGGCCGGTAATCGGGTTGCTGCGACCACAACACCACGGCAAAACCAATCGCCACGCTGGCAGCCAGGCCGACCATCAGGCCCACCTGACGCAACATGGTCATTTCCGAGAGGTTTTCCAGGAACGACAGGCCAAACAGCGGCGGCTTGCCGTCTGCCTTGGCGGGTACGTTGTCCACGACTGCTTCTGCCATGACTTAAATCTCGTCCTTAAACCGGCATCTGCATGATGTCTTGGTAGGCTTGAACCAGCTTGTTACGCACTTGGGTCAGGGCCTGGAACGAGACGCTGGCCTTTTGCGAGGCGACCATCACATCGGTGAGGTCCACGCCGCTTTTGCCGATCTCGAACGCATTGGCCAACTGGTTGGAGGCTTGCTGGGTATCACTGACTTTGTTGATGGCTTTGCCGAGCATGTCGGCGAAGCTGCTTTGGCCCAATTCCGGCGCTGGCGCGACGGATTTCGGTTGAGCCATGGCATCCATTTGCATGGAGCGCATATCCAACATCAACCGATTGAACTCAATACCCTGGCTCATGACCTTCTCTCTCCCGACAACCCGCAAATTTTTGACACTACGCAGCAATTACTAGGGGAGGTAGCAACAAGGGTGCCAGCTCTGTAGCAACTCGTAAGAAAAGGCGACAAAGCTTGTCCGCCTTGTTACCGATCAGGTGGCGAAAAGATAAGCCTCGACATCCATCCCGGCGTCGCGCATCTGTGCCAGCTTGTAGCGCAACGTGCGTGGGCTGATCCCCAGGCGTTCGGCGGCTTCCTTGCGGCGGCCGCGCTCGGCGCGCAGGGTGTCGATGATCATCTGGAATTCGCGGCGACGCAGGTCGTCGCCCAGGGCCCCGGCGGTCTCGGTTTCGGCGACTACCGGCACCGGCGCCAGGGTCGGTAGCGGCGCCGCACCACTGCCCATGGCCAGGCAGAAATCCTGGGGCTGGATCAAGCCGCCCTGCTGCAAAATCAGCGCGCGCTGGATAGCATTATCCAATTCGCGCACGTTGCCCGGCCATGGATAGCCGATCAGGCACGCCTGGGCCTCGGCCGAGAGCCGCGCCTGGGCATGCTTCATTTTTTTGACGTGGTTGTTCAGCAGGCGCTCGGCCAGTGGAATGATATCTGCCGGGCGTTCGCGCAACGGACGCCAGGCCAGCGGAAACACCGAGAGGCGGTAGAACAGATCCTCACGAAAGCGCCCCGCCGCCACTTCACCGGCAAGGTCTCGGTTGGTGGTGGCTACCACGCGAATATCCAGCTGGATCGGCTTGCGCGCCCCCACACGTTCCACTTCACGCTCCTGCAACACCCGCAGCAGCTTGGCCTGCAGGCCCAGGGGCATCTCCGAGATCTCATCGAGCAAGATGGTGCCGCCGTCCGCCTGTTCGAACTTGCCCGCCTGGGCCGCGATGGCGCCGGTAAAGGAGCCCTTTTCGTGGCCGAACAGCGTGGCTTCGAGCATGTTGTCGGGGATCGCCGCACAGTTGATGGCGATAAACGGTTGTTTGGCGCGAGTCGATTGCTGGTGGATATAGCGCGCCAGCACCTCTTTACCGGTACCGGACTCGCCGGAAATCAACACAGTCGAATCGCTGCGCGCCACGCGGGCCGCCAGTTCCAGCAACTGCGCGCTGGCCGGTTCGAAGGCAATCGGGCCCTCGCTGTCACTGGCCGTGATCACGCCCAGGGCATGCCGCGCCACCAGTTCGATCAGGGCCTTGGGCTCGAAAGGCTTGACCAGGTAATCCGCCGCGCCCTGGCGCATTGCATCCACCGCGCGCTCAACGGCGCCATGGGCGGTCATCAGCAACACCGGCAGTTGCGGCTGGCGCGCACGCAGCAGGCCGAGCAACTGGTGGCCGTCCATGCCGGGCATGTTCACGTCGCTGACCACCAGGCTGAAGGTTTCCTGCTCGACCGCCTCCAAGGCGTCCTCGGCAGAACCGACCGCCCGGTAGTCATGGCCCGCCAGCAACAGCGTGTCAGCCAATGCTTCACGCAGGGCGCGATCGTCTTCCACCAACAGAACCTTGATAGCCATTACTTTTTACTCCGCGCCTGCCGCGCATGAAAACAGCGGCAAGGTCATCAATGCACAGGTGCCACGCCCGACTCGGGAGTGCAGTTGCAATTCTCCCTGATGGGCACGTGCCACCGCCTTGACCACGGTCAGGCCGAGGCCGGTACCGTTGGTCTTGGTGGTAAAAAACGGCTCGCCCAGGCGCTGCAATACGACCGGGTCGATACCGCTGCCGCTGTCGCTGATGCACAGGCGCAGGGTCTGCTCGCGGCTGTACAGGTGCACCTTGAGGCGCGCGCCGGGGCCACTGGCCTGGGTGGCGTTTTCGATCAGGTTGAGCAGCGAGCCGACCAGGGTGTCGCGGTTGCACAGCAGCTCACCGAGATGACTGTCGCACTGCCAGCGCACCTGGACGTCTTGAATATGCGTGGCGGCTGCAGCCTGCAGGGCCTGCATCAGCGCGGCCGGAGTGATGCGGTCAGTCAGCGGCAATTCGCCACGGGCAAACACCAGCATGTCGCGCACCTGGTGCTCCAACTCGTGCAAGCGCTCCTTGAGGCGCCCGGCAAATCGCTGGTGGGTGGCAGCGGGCAATTGTTCATCAGTCAAATGACTGGCGTAGATCAACGCCGCCGACAGGGGCGTGCGGATCTGATGCGCCAAAGAAGCGACCATCCGCCCCAGCGACGACAAACGCTCGTGGCGCGCCAGCTGGTCTTGCAGATGACGGGTTTCAGTCAGGTCGTTGAGCAGCACCAGCTGGCCCGGCTCCGCATCCAGGGAACGGGTGGCGATGGACAAGCGGCGCCCGTCTTTCAGGGAGATTTCGTGGCCGTCGTCTTCGCGCGGCGCAAAGCAGCGCGTGATGACATGACGCCACAACTCACCTTCCAGCGGCAGGCCGAGCATGTCGCAGGCCGCCGGGTTGGCTTCGCGCACTCGGCCCTGATCGTCGATCACGATCACGCCGCCCGGCAACAGTGACAGCAGGTTTTGCAGACGGTTGGCCAGGCGCTCTTTCTCGGCCAGCTCTTCCATGCGCTGGGCACTGACCACCGCCAGCTCGCCTTTAAGCTCGGAGACCCGGGCTTCCAGCAGGCTGTAGGAGTCAGTCAATTGGCTCGACATCTGGTTGAACAGCGAAAAGGCCTGCTCCAGGCCATTGCGGCTGAGTTCTTCTACAGACGGGACAGGCCCCTGCAGGACAGGGACCGAAGATAGTTGGGCGGCGTGGGGCATCATGCTCTCTCGCTTGGCTGACCGTCAGTTAAACGGAACGTTGCGAGGGCTGTAGCAATAGTTGTGCCGAAAAAAAACCGCTGAAATTTCAGCGGTTTGGAAAACAGGCGTCAATCATCCGCCTGTTCATCACCTTCTTTGCGGCTCATGCCGTACTTGCGCATCTTCTCAACCAGGGTGGTTCGGCGGATGCGCAGGCGCTCGGCAGCCCGCGCGACGATGCCATTGGCGTCGTCCAACGCCTGCTGGATCAGCCCCTGTTCGAGGTTGCCGAGGTAGTCCTTGAGATCAAGGCCTTCGGGCGGCAGCATGGCGGTGGAGCCGAAGTCCGGGGTGTGGCCGTTGATGGCGACCCGCTCTTCCATGTCACTGCGCAGGCTGTCGACCAGTTGCTCGTCTTCATCGTCGACGTAGCGGAATTTCTTCGGCAACTCGACCACGCCGATCACCCCGTAGGGGTGCATGATCGCCATGCGCTCCACCAGGTTGGCCAGCTCGCGGACGTTACCCGGCCAGCCGTGGCGGCACAGGGACATGATCGCCGCCGAGTTGAAACGGATCGAGCCGCGCTTTTCGTGCTCCATGCGCGAGATCAGTTCGTTCATCAGCAGCGGGATGTCCTCCACGCGCTCGCGCAGCGGGGCCATCTCGATCGGGAATACGTTGAGGCGGTAGTACAAGTCTTCGCGGAAGCTGCCCACCTCGATCATGCTTTCGAGGTTCTTGTGGGTGGCCGCGATGATGCGCACGTCGACGCTTTGGGTCTTGTTGCTGCCCACACGTTCGAAGGTACGTTCCTGCAGCACGCGCAGCAGCTTGACCTGCATCGGCAGCGGCATGTCGCCAATTTCGTCGAGGAACAGCGTGCCGCCGTTGGCCAGTTCGAAACGCCCGGCACGGCTGGTGATCGCCCCGGTAAAGGCGCCCTTCTCATGGCCGAACAATTCGCTTTCCAGCAGCTCGGCCGGGATCGCCCCGCAGTTGACCGGCACAAAAGGCCCGTCGCGGCGCTTGGAGTGATAGTGCAGGTTGCGCGCGACCACTTCCTTGCCGGTGCCCGACTCGCCAAGGATCAGCACGCTGGCGTCGGTGTCGGCCACTTGCTGCATCATCTGGCGCACGTGCTGGATCGCACGGCTGGTGCCGACGAGGCTGCGGAACAGGTTGGGTTCGCGGTGGCGACCGCGCTCGCGCGCCTGGTCATACATCTCGCGATAGACCTGGGCACGGTGCAGGGAGTCGAGCAATTTGCTGTAGCTGGGCGGCATTTCCAGGGTGGACAGCACGCGGCGGCGCTGGTCTTCAGGCAGGTCGATAGAAGAAATATCGCCCATCAGCAACACCGGAAGGAACTCATCCCAGGTTGACAGTGTCTTTAACAAGCCCAAAACAGCGCCAGGAGCGTTCACCGTCCCGATCAGCACACAAATGACTTCACGGCTCGATGACAATGAGCTGACCGCCTGCTGCCAATCATGGCTGCCGCAGGGCAAATTTTCTTCGCCAAGAAAATTCAAAATCACCGCTAAATCGCGGCGGCGGACGCTATCGTCATCAATCAGCAGAATTTTGGTTTCACGCCACATGCAATAGCAACTTCCCTAGTAAAACGCTCTGCCCCAAGAGTGAGGGCAATCGAGACGCCTGTAAGACTTCATGCCTTACTAGACGTCTGAAATCTGAAAACAGCACTAGTTAAGTCAAAAATGCTGGCACAGTCAAATATATGACGCGCCGTTCGGATTAACTGAGCTCATTCAGCCGAACAGATGGTAAACCTTTGACGCATTTTTCGCTTGGTTGATCTGCGACATCTCTTCGAAAATCGCCTGCCGCTCGCCCGTCGTCACCTCAAGCAATTGCTGGTAAACCGCGAGCAGGCTCTCAAGCTTCTCACGCAACGCATTCTCGTCGACCGGCGCCTCACTGAGCACCTGCTCGATCACGTCGCGACACCCCATGTCGAGCTCGCCAATCGCGTCCCAGTTACGGTCCGCCAGCGCGCCCATCAGCGCCTCACGGGTTTCATCAATGCGTTGCAGTGCTTGGCTCATCACATAGTCCTCAAGGCCCTCAGGCCCTTCTCTGCTGCGCCTTACTCGGTTACAGCCTGTGGCGCGGCGATGGCATCCCAGCCTTCTTTCACGGTAATCAACAAACGCGCCACTTCGTCGATCATGTCGGCGTCGTTATGCAGGTTCGCCTCCATCAGGCGGTTGGTCATGTACGCATACAGACTTTCCAACTGCTGGACGTAAGCCGGGTTATCACTTTTTTCTGCATCCAGGCCGTCACGCAGCCCGATCACGATATCGATAGCCTTGCCGAGCATCAGGCCCTTCTGTGCGATGTCACCACGCGCCAGCGCACCTTTGGCCTGGGCCATGCGGTCCAGCCCGCCTTCCATCAGCATCTGCACCAGGCGATGAGGGCTGGCTTCGGAGATCTGAGCATGGGAATTGACCTTCTGGTATTGGCGAAGGGCTCTCATGGGATTCATGTTTCTACCTCGTGACAGGCGACAGCGAAAAGGGTTTCAGTAACCAATATGTCGACGGGTTCGCAAAAAGCTTTAGCACCAGTCGTCTCTCGATAAAAAAAGGCCAGGCAGGTTGCCTGGCCTTTTTTTATTCGCAGAGATCAACTATTGGTCTTTGGGTTGTTCAGCGCATTGAGCGTGGTCATCACACTGGTGCTTTGCTGGCGCAACTGGGCAACCAGGGTGTCCATGGCGTTGTACTTGTCCGAGAGGCTCTTGGTCAGCAGGTCCATGCGCTCGTCCAGGGAGGACTGCTGCTTGGTCAGGTCCTTGAGCGTGTCGGACAACGAGGTGGAACGCGTTGCCAGGATGCCAGTGGTGGACTTGGCGTAGTCGTCGGTGGCGCTTTTCATGCGCGCCAGCATGCCGCTTGGGCCGGTGAACATGCTGTTGATATCGGCGGCGTTGGTTTTTACCGCTGCATCCCACTTTTTGTCGTCGATCGTCAGCAGACCAGTGCTCGAGTTGGTGACCACACCGAACTGAGCCAGGGACTTGAACTGACCAGTGCCCGACAGCGCGTTGAACTCATTACGGATGGCCGCCTGGAGCGAGCGCATGGTGGAGTCGCCCGTCAGTGTCGCTCCCGTGGTACTACCGTCCAGGTTGGTGGTGACCTTGGTTTCGGTGTTCATCGCAGTGATCAAAGCGTTGTAGGAGTCAAGAAATCCCTTCACGCCGGATTTGAGCGCAGCGTTGTTGGTGCTGACGGTGATGAGCGTGGCGTTCTTTACCGGTGGATTACTGGTGTCGCCAGTCTTGACTGTCGACACAGACACCAGCTTGATGTTCACACCACTCAAGGCACCTTCAATGCTGTTGGTTTTGGAAACCGAAGAAACACCGTCGATGCTGTACAGCGCATCCTTGGGCTCATCAACCACTGTCGAGCCGACATCCAGCCCCGAATTGCCCGACAGCTTCAGGTCAGAGCCTGTACCCATGGTGGTCGAGGTCAGGATCAACCGCGAGCCGTTGGAGTCGGTCTGGATGTTCGCACTCAAGCCCGAGGTGCCGAACTGGGTGTTGATCGAGTCACGCACCTGCTGCAAGGTCGCGCCGACAGGAATGTTGACGTCGTAGTCCTTGCCGGACTGCGTGATGGTCAGAGTCGTCGGCTTGTCAGTGGCATTCACCACTGTCGAGGTGCCACCCGTGAAGTTTTTGCTCGACAACTTGGACGCCTGAGCCAACTGATCCACGATCAGTCGGAAGCTACCATTGGACGCAGTATTACTGGCGGTCATGGTGGCGACTTTTTCATCCGAGGAGGAACCGATCAAGCCGGTAAAACTGCTGTCCTTGGTCATTGAGTCCAGCGCACCACGAAACGCATCCAGCGCCGCCTGAATCTTGCCGATCGAAGACAGCGTGGTGGTCGCCTTCTGGGACGCGGTATTGATCTGCGTCTGCTTGGGCACCTTTTCGGCGTTGACCAAGGATGTCACGATCGCTTGCGTATCGATGTTCGAACCGATACCACTTACCGTTGAACCCGCCATCATCTATCTCCTGTTCGGTGGCTGCCGTTATCTTGACTTATTACGCCTCAAGACAACTCAGCAACAAGTTTCATGCCAGCTCAAGCCTTGTCGTCAAACAACACGTGGCTTGCGCTGGAGAGGCTCTGTGCCAGTTTCAATGCCGTTTCCGACGGAATCTGGCGAATCACTTCACCATTGTCGGTATTGATGACCTTGACCACCACACGGTGAGTCGTGTCATCAATGGAAAAATCCAGGCTGCGCTGGGCAGCTTGTACGAATTCGCGAATATCGGTTACCGCTTTTTCCAGGTCCGCACGCTCAGGCTGTTTGCCGATGGCGGGGGCTTCCTGGACTTGGGTGGTGCTTTTGTCGGATGCCGCCTGAACAGGCGCGCTCTGAGGTGCAACCGGCGGATAAGACTGGTTCAGCTTTACACTCATGTCCATGTCCAATCTCCTCTAAACCGAAAAAACGGAAGGGCACGTAGACGCGCCCTTCCGTTAGTTACCAAGCGCTGGGATTACTGAAGCAGTTTCAGTACAGCGGATGGCAGCTGGTTAGCCTGCGACAGGATCGCGGTGGAAGCCGACTGCAGGGTTTGTTGCTTGGTCAGTTCGGCGGTTTCGGAAGCGAAGTCGACGTCCTGAACGGTGGAACGTGCAGCGGTGGAGTTCTTCTGAATGTTCTGCAGGTTGTCTGCAGTGGTAGTCAGACGGTTCTGGGTAGCACCCAGGCCCGAACGAACGCTGTCGATGGTGCCGATGGCTTTGTCGATTACCGACAGAGCGTTTTGAGCCATGTCAGCGCTGGTCACGTCAGTGTTAGCGATGGTGGTTTTGGCGGAAGCAGCGGTGGTGGCCGCAGCTGCGCCGAACAGACCGCCAACACCGGCGCCCGACAAGGAGTAACCCTTGGAGGAGTCCAGCGATACCTGGCCAGTGGCGATCATCACGTCGGTTTCAAGCAAAGCGGTGCCTGCACCGGTAGGGAAACCGCCAGAACCATCTTTGGATTTGATTGTAACAGCGGCTGCACCGGCGGCGTTGCCTGTGACAGCACCGAATACGACGTTCTCACCGGTATCTGACTTGATCGAAAGCGTTTTCTTGGATTCGTCGAAGTTGACGCTGATGCCCAGCTTAGCGGCGTTGGATTTCAGCTGATCAGCCAAACCAGCCTGGCTGGTGACACCAGTCATGGTGACTTTCTGACCACCAACAGTCAGGTCAAAGGTCGCACCAGCAGCAGGTGTGGCACCGGTAAACGCGGCAGCGTTAACTTCGATTTGGACTTCAGTGCTTGCTGTGGCAGTCAAACCACCAATGGCACCGTTCAACTTGCTTGCGATAGATTGTGCCGACGCTCCGACCGGTACGGCGATCGCATCGCTCACCTGGCCGTTACCGGTCACGGTGATAGTGCCAGCAGCGCTGCCGATACCTGCGGTAGTCGGAGTGATCGCGACGCTCTTGATCTGCTGCGAACCAATATTGTTGGCTGCAACGTTTTCCAGGCTCAGGTTGATGGTTTCGTTAGCGTTGGCGCCAACCTGGATAGCTTTGGTACCGTACGAACCGTCCAGCAGCTTCTGGCCACCGAAAGTAGTGGTTTGCGAGATACGGGTCAGTTCCGAAGTCAGAGCCTGGTATTCGTCGTTGTTCGACTTACGGTCGTCAGCGCTGAGGGAGCCAGTAGCGGAGGACAGAGCCAGGGTACGCATTTTCTGCAGGATGTCGGTCGAAGCCTGCATCGCGCCTTCAGCGGTCTGAGCGATGGAGATACCGTCGTTCACGTTTTTTACAGCTTGGCCCAGGCCGTTGATTTGGCTGGTCAGGCGGTTAGCGATCTGCAGGCCGGCAGCGTCGTCTTTAGCGCTGTTGATACGCAGGCCGGAAGACAGGCGCTGCATGGAAGTGGCCAGGGCGCCGCCAGCTTTGTTCAGGTTGCCCTGAGTAGTGATCGAAGCAATGTTGGTGTTTACTGTTAAAGCCATGACGAAATCCTCGTTGGATGGATACTGCGGCTTCCGGCCCTGGCAACCGCCGGGTGTGGCCTGAGAACCTACGTAATAGTTATCGTCGTGGTAGCCGGTTGCTTGAGGATTTTTTTGATTTTTTTTACTGGCGCCGTGCCACCCCTTGCAATTCAAGGGTTTACGCCTGCACAAAACCCAGCAAACATTGGCTTTTCTGGCGCCAAATAAAAAACGCCGATGATCTTTCGATCATCGGCGTTTTTGTTTGTCGCTATTAAAGCGTCACGGGCGATAGAGAATCGCCGAACCCCACGACAGGCCCACACCAAAACCACTGATGGCCACACGCTTCCAGGTGGCGTCCATCACGTGCTTTTCCAACAGCAGCGGAATGCTCGACGACACGGTATTGCCGGTCTCGACCATGTCCTTGATGAACTTGTCCACCGGCGCATCTTCGAAGCGACGCGCCACGGCGTCGACAATCGCCGCACTGCCCTGGTGAATACAGAATGCATCGATGTCATCGGCCTTGAGCTGCGACTCATCGAGCAGCTCGTGCAAATGCGCCGGCACCTTGAGCAAGGCGAAGTTGAACACCTGGCGACCATTCATGAAGAACACGCCATCGCTGACCTTCAGGTGCGGCGCGCCGGAACCGTCGGTGCCGAACTTGGACTTGCCGAGCAACCACGGTGCGTCTTCGCCCATCCAGGTAGCGGTGGCGGCATCACCGAACAGCATGGTGGTGTTGCGGTCTTCCGGGTCGACGATCTTCGAATACGGGTCGGCGGTGATCAGCAGGCCGTTTTTCAGGCCGGCGGCTTCCATGAAGCCCTTCATCGCGTAGATGCCGTAGACATAGCCGGAGCAGCCCAGGGAGATATCAAAGGCGGCGACGTGAGTCGGCAGGCCCAGTTTGTCCTGGACGATGGCGGCAGTGTGGGGCAGGCCCTCTTCGTCGCCGTTCTGGGTGACGACGATCAGCGCGTCGATGGACTCGCGCTTCAAATCCGGGTTGTTGGCAAACAAAGCGTTGACCGCCTCGACACACAGGTCAGAGGTTTCCTGCGCCGCTTCCTTGCGCGGCAGGAAGGCCGAACCGATCTTGCCAATGATGAACTCTTCATCCTTGGCGAATTTGGCACCCTGGGCGTAGTTATCGATCCCGTCTGCCGGCACGTAACTGGCGATGCTTTTTATGCCAATCATTGTGGCTTCCCAATACTAAATAGCTGGAGAACACCCCCGGACCACGCCTGGGGTGCTGACAATAAAGGGGATAACCCCATAAAAATCTCGCTGAAAGCCGCCCCGCACGGACCCTGTGACGACTTATCCTTTTCACACGATACAGTGAAGATGCGCTTTATGACTCACAGGTCACTCAATTTTGTGTGCTTTATGCAAAACCTTCAAACAATTAAATCCCAGAAACGACAACGGCCCAGCCTGTTTCCAGGCTGGGCCGCTTGACATGCCAGCGCTTACATCTTGTTGAACAGGCTCAACTGCGAGACTTTCACAAACGCCAGTTGCGAGGCTTCCAGCATGGTTTGCTGCAAGGTCAGGTTGATCGCCGCCTCGCCCATGTCGACGTTGGCCAGCGCACTCATGGTGCTGGTATTGGCCAGGCCGACGCTGGTGTTTTCGCTGGCCTGCACCGTCAGCGCGTTCTGCCGGGCGCCAATGGAACCGCGCACGTTGTCGACCTGGTCGGACGAACTGGTGAGGTTGGCGACCGCCGCGTTCAAGGCGTCCTGGAGCTTGACCCGCGCGCCCGGGATACCGTCTGCCGGCTGTTGCAGGGCCTGGCGCAGTTGGCCCAGGGTGTCGAGGGCGTTCTGGGTTTTCTGGGTGCTGTTGCCGATCGAGAACTGATCGCCCACATTCGGCGTGCCGCTCACCTCGAAAGTGACCCCCGCTGCGGTGATCGTGTTCGGAGCCGGCGGAGTGCCCGCGTTGATCACGCCCTCGCCAATCGACTTGCTGTTGGCGGTGTACGGCTGGGCATAGACTTTATAAGCCGTCGCGTCGGTGTCATCGAACTTGATCAACACGCCGCTGTTCGGAAAGGTGCTGGCGTAGCCGGCCGCGCTGCTGACCTGGCCATTGGTCAATTGCGCCGACGAGGTGTTGCTCGGGGTCCGCGAGGTGTTGAAGGCGTCCGGCTTGGCGCTCAGGCTGAATTCGCGCCCGGCGACCAGCGCATCGGCGTCAGGCCCGGTGGCGGTATCGGTGAGGTCAACGGTGATATCGAACTTCACCCCGCGGATGTTGATGCTGGCACTGCCTTCCTTGGTGGAATCGAACGTGCCATTACCTGGCAGCTGCGAGGTAATGTTGTTGTTGTCCTTGTCCGTCACCACGTACTGGGTGCTGCTGGTAAAGGTCACCTTGTACGGCTGGCCATCGGCGAACTGCTTGGTGTAGTCGATGCCCGAGCCCACCAGGCCCGCCGAAATCGCGACCTTGTGATCATCCACCAGCGGCGGCGAAATCGCCGGCGGCACAGGCGCAGTCGCAGGTGCGAGGTAATTGGACTGGGTACGACTGGTGTTGACCGCCCCTTCGAGGATGGTCTTGCCGGTGTCGCCGGTGCGCACGTTGAGCGTCTCGGAGACTTGCAGGCTCAGCTCGTTTTCGTCGCCCTGATAGCTATAAGTGCCATCGTTGTTGCGCGAGTACGGCGGTGTATCGGTCTTGGAGCCGGAGAACAGGTAGTTGCCCGCCGAATCCTTGCTGTTGAGCAAGCCCAGCAGTTGATCCTCAAGCGCGCCCACCTCGACCGCAATCGACTTGCGGTCGGCGTCACTGGTCACGCCACCGGCGCGCAGTGCCAGCTGGCTACCGGCCTGGATCGTGTTACTGATCGCAGTCAGGACGCTTTCTTCGTTGGTCAGCGTATTTTGAATGCTGGTGATATTGCCGCTGAACTGGGCCAGCATGTCTTTCTGCTGTTGCAGCATCAGCAGGCGCTGGGCGGCAACGGGATCATCCGCGGCGGTTTGCACACGCACGCCGGAGCTCGCCTGCTGCTGCGCCTTGACCACGCTGGAGTAGTTATCCGTATAGCGCGTGGCACTGGTGTCGAAGTACTGCTGTGTAGAAATGCGCATCGTCCCAGGCTCCCTTAAAGACTATTGATCAGCGTACTGAAGGTTTCTTGCGCAGCCTTGATGATCTGCGACGACGCGGTGTAGTACTGCTGGAACTTGATCATGTCGCCCGCCTCTTCGTCCAGGTTGACCTGGGACACCGAGTTGCGCGCGTTCTTGTTGGCCGTCAACAGCGCGGTGGTAGCCGTGGTGTCGGTGGTGGCCGCAGCGGCCTTGGCGCCGACGGTCGACACCAACTTGCTGTTGGCCCCCACCAGGCTGAGCCCGCCACTGCCATCCGCCCCAACACCGACGGTCGCCTTGGTCTGCAGACCGATCAGCGCCTGGGCGTTGCGGTTGTCGGACTTGCCGGTGGCATTGAACGAGAACGAGGTGCTGTCCCCGCTGGTCGGCGAGCCAGCCACGGTGGTGTCGAAGCTGAAGCTCTTGGCCGGATCGAGCAAAGTACCGCTGGCATCGCGCATCGGCACGTTGATAGTGATCTTGTTGGCTTGGCCCGGAACGATAGTGCCCGTGCCGATAGGCTCACCCTTGGCGTTACTCAGGGTGTAGCTCTGGGTGCCATCGGCGGCTTTGTCGCCGAATACCATTTTCACCGGCATCGAGTTGGCGATGCCGACGCGCAGTTGCGCGGCGTCAGCCCCGCCCTCGATGTCGATGGGCACCGTCAGGGTCGGTGGCGTGAACGTGCCGGTGCCCTGGTTGCTCTTGCCGGCCTCGCCCTGCAACGGCGCGGCAAACGCGATCTTGCTCGGGTCGGTCAGCACGGTGCCGATTTCCTTGGCGCCGTTGGCGGTCGGGCTGACCTTGAAGCTGTCACCCTCTTTTACCCCGGCCGCGCCGTTCTTGATCGTCAGGGTGACCCCGTCGATTACCGGCGGCGGCGTGGCGCTCAGATCGTAGGTACCCATGGCCTTGCCGTCGGAACGCAGCACGGTGACCTTGTTGAGGTTGGTACCGTCGTTGAACGAGACCTTGTAGTCGAAGTTGGTCAGCTTGCTGCTGTCCGCAATCGTCACGCCCAGGCTTGCGTCACCCGTGTTGCCTTGTGCCGCCTGGCTGCGCAGGGCGACGGACGCCGCGTTGTTGATGTCCTTGAACATCGAGGCGCCGAACTCACCGTTGAGGTCCACGCCCTGGCCCAACTGGCTGTTGATCGCGTCGGCGGTGACGATGGCAATCCGACCCAGGTCGTTGATCGCCGGCATCAGCACGTCGCTGCGATAGCGCAACAGGCCGCCGATGCTGCCGCCGCTGATCACGTTGCCCAGGTCGACGGCGGTGTTCCCGGCCATGTTGAGCTGGATCGTGTATTGGCTGGTGTCGCCTTTGCTCGGTACTGCAGAAATCGTGTTGGACTGGTCACCCAGCACCAGCGATTGACCGCTGCCGGTGCTGACACTGAACACGCCGTTTTTCTCACTGGCGGTCACGCCAATCAACTCGTTCAGCGAGCGCACGGCCTCGGCACGCGCATCCAGCAGGTTGGCCGGCGTGGTGTTCGACGAACCCTGGACCTGGTTGATCTGCTTGTTCAGGGAAGCAATCGACGACGTCAGCTGATTGACCTGGTCGGCCATCGAGGTCAGCTGGCTGTTGATGGTTTCTTTCTGCTGGCCCAACTGGTTGGAGATCGAGTTGAACCGGTTGCTCAAGGTCTGGGCGTTGGTGAGCAGAATCTGGCGGGCCGACGTATCGTTGGGGTTGGCCGACGCCGTCTGCACGGCAGCGAAGAACGAACTGAGCACGGCCGACATGCCGGTGGTCTTGTCCGACAGCGTCTTGTCGACGGCACTGACCTGGTCCAGGTACGCCGCGGCATCGCTATTGAGCGCGGTGCTGTTCTGGTAGGCGGTGTCCAGGTACTCGTTGTACACCCGACGCACGTCAGCCAGGGTCGTGCCGCTGCCGATGAACACGCCGCCGTACGGGTTCGACGCATTGGCGCTCTGGGTGGTCTGCTGACGCGAATAGCCCGCGGTATTGGCGTTGGCAATGTTATTACTCAAGACCGACAACGATCCTTGAGCGGCGTTAAGCCCTGACATCCCGATACTGAGCAAACTCATGGTTCAGACCTTATAAATGTGTGGTTGCGCCAGCGGCAGCGTAGTTCTGGTAGCTATTCATCGTTTTGGCGATCTGCGAAATCTTGCTGGCGTAGTCCGGATCGGTTGCGTATCCGGCTTTTTGCAACTCGCGTACAAACTGTTCCGGGTTGTCGGCCGACTTCACAACTTCTTTATAGCGATCATTGCTTTGCAGCAATGTCACCAGGTCATGGAAGCTGTCCTGGTAGGAATTGTAGGAACGGAACTGTGCCGTCTCCTTGACCATCGCCCCATCCCGAAACTCGCTGGTGATTGCGCGCGCCTGGCCGCCCTGCCAACTCTGGCCGGCCTTGATGCCGAACAGGTTGTGGCTGCTGCTGCCATCTTCGGCGCGCATCACCGACTTGCCCCAGCCGGTTTCCAGGGCGGCCTGGGCCACCAGGTATTTGGGGTCGACGCCAATACGCGCGGCGGCCGCCTTGGCCATCGGCAACATGGTCGCGACAAATTCATCCTGCGAGCTGAAGGCCTTCTTCGCCGGCGCCAACGGTGGCTGGGCGACGGCGCGGCCGTACACCTGCATGCGCCCGCTGGGCACGGCAAAGGTGCGTGCGCTGCTGTTGATCACGTTGTCGGCAGCCGCGCTGTTACGCAGCGGCGCGGCCTGGGCCACGGTGGTTGCGTCGGTGCTCGGCACGATGCCGGCCAGCAGGCGATCGGTCAGTTTGCTCGGCAAGGCGATACGGCGCTGGTTCATCAGTTCCATATCGTTGGCATGCGCGCTGGCGCCTTCGGGGACCGCCACGCGGTAAGCCCAGAGTGGGCGCTGGCCATTGGAACGGCCCAGCGGACCTTCGGCCTGGGTGCCGGCGGCAATCTCGGTCGGCACTGCGGCTTTCTTCACCGGCTCGGCTGCCGCCGGGCCCTGCAAGGTGGCCGCCTGGGCGTCCACCGGCTTGTTCTTCTGCATCTGGCGCATCAGCACGTCGGCCAGGCCGATACCACCGCCCTCGCGGGACATCGAGACCGCCAGTTGCTGGTCGTACATTTCCTGATACTGCTTGGCCGCCGGGGTGTTCAGCGGGTTGTCCTTGCCCAGCGCTTCAGTGGCCGAGCGCATCGACTTGAGCATCTCGCTCAAGAACAGCGACTCGAACTCCTGCGCCACTTTGCGCATGTTGCCTTCGCTGTTCTTGTCGTCACCGACCTTGAGCTGGTTAAGCCGGTTCAGGTCGGAGTAGGACCCCGAGTCCGCCGTGCTGCTGATCCCGCTCTTGCGCATATCCATGGCCATGGCCTCAGATCACGATCAGGTCGGCTTGCAAGGCGCCGGCCTGTTTCAGTGCTTCGAGGATCGCCATCAAGTCGCCGGGGGCTGCGCCCACCTGGTTCACCGCGCGGACAATCTCATCCAGGGTGGTGCCAGGGCCGAACTTGAACATCGGCTTGGCTTCTTGCTGGGCATTGACGCGCGAACGCGGTACCACTGCGGTCTGGCCGTTGGACAACGGGCCAGGCTGGCTGACGATCGGGTCTTCGGTGATGGTCACGGTCAGGCTGCCGTGGGTCACTGCCGCTGGCGAGACCTTGACGTTCTGGCCGATCACAATGGTGCCGGTCCGCGAGTTGATGATGACCTTGGCCACGGCCTGGCCCGGATCGACTTCCAGGTTTTCCAGGATCGACAGGTAGTCGACGCGCTGGCTTGGGTCGAGCGGCGCGGTGACGCGGATCGAGCCGCCGTCGATGGCCTGGGCCACGCCAGGGCCGAGCATATCGTTGATCTTGTCGACCACGCGCTTGGCGGTGGTGAAGTCGGAGCGATTGAGGTTCAGGGTCAGGCTGTTGCCCTGGTTGAAACCACTCGGCACGGTCCGCTCGACCGTGGCGCCCCCGGGAATACGCCCGGCCGACGGCACGTTGACGGTGATCTTCGAACCGTCGCGACCTTCGGCATCAAAACCGCCGACCACCAGGTTGCCCTGGGCGATGGCGTAGACGTTGCCGTCGATACCCTTCAGGGGCGTCATCAACAGGGTACCGCCACGCAGGCTTTTCGAGTTACCGATGGACGACACGGTGATGTCTACGACCTGGCCCGGCTTGGAAAACGCCGGCAAGTCGGCACTGATCGATACGGCAGCGACGTTCTTGAGCTGCACGTTGCCCGAGCCCGCCGGCACCTTGATGCCGAACTGCGAGAGCATGTTGTTGAAGGTCTGCAAGGTGAACGGGGTCTGGGTGGTCTGGTCACCCGTGCCATTGAGCCCCACCACCAGGCCGTAGCCGATCAACTGGTTGGAACGCACGCCGGAAATACTGGCGATGTCCTTCAGGCGTTCGGCCTGGGCGACGGCGCTCAGGGACAGCAGGAGTGCCGCCGCCATCAGCTGTTTGAGTTTCAAAGTGGCCACCTAGAAAGGGAACAGCGGGCTAAGGAAGAAACGGTCGAACCAGCCCGGCTGACTCGCATCAGCAAACGAACCCGTACCCGAGTAGGTAATGCGCGCATCGGCAATCCGCGTAGACGGCACGGTGTTGTCGGTGGAAATATCATCGGCGCGGACCATGCCGGCGATGCGCACCAGCTCATCGCCGGTGTTGAGGGTCATCCACTTTTCACCCCGTACGGCGATGATGCCGTTGGGCAACACGTCAGCCACGGTCACGGTGATCGAGCCGGTCAGGCTGTTGCCCTGCCCTGCCGCGCTCTTGCCGTTGGTGGCACGGTCGCCGCTGTAGCCGGCGTCAAGGCTCAGGTCACCGCTGCCCAACGGGTTGTTGGTGTTGGGCACGCCGCCGAACAGCGAAGTCAGGCCAATGCTGGTCTTGCTGGTCTTGCCGATCTGCGAGTTGGCATTCTTGCTGGCCTGGGTCTTCTCGTTCAGGGTGATGGTGATGATGTCACCCACGCGGAACGCCTTGCGGTCGCTGTACAGGTTCTGTTCGAAACCGGCCTGGTAGATCGAGCCATTGTTGGCCGCCGCCGGCAGCGGCGTGCGTGGCAACACCGGCGCGTAGTACGGGTCATTGGGTTTTGGCGTCGGGGCGACACAGCCCGCGAGCACGGCAATCCCACTCAATGCCAGAACGGAAACATAGCGATTCATGACCCTTACCTCACGGTGTTGCAGGCGCCCTCAAGAGCGCCCCATAGACTTGATTACAGATTCTGCGTTACGAACGAAAGCATCTGGTCGGCGGTGGAAATCACCTTGGAGTTCATCTCGTAGGCGCGCTGGGTGGTGATCATGTTGACCATCTCCTCAACCGTGCTCACGTTGGAAGTTTCCAGGGTGCTTTGCAGCGTGGTGCCGAAACCGTTGAGGCCAGGGGTGCCGATTTGCGGCGCGCCGCTGGAGGCGGTTTCCAGGAACAGGTTGTTCCCCATGGCCTGCAGGCCGGCCGGGTTGATGAAGTCGGCGGTCTGCAGGTTGCCGATCACTTGCGACGCCGGGTTGCCGGCGACGGTGATCGACACGGTGCCGTCGTTGCCGACGGTGAAGGTCTTGGCATCCGCTGGGACGACCACAGCCGGCTCCAGGGCAAAACCGTTGGCCGTCACGATCTGGCCGTTGGAGTCCAGGTGGAAAGTACCGTCACGGGTGTAGGAAGTAGTGCCATCCGGCTGCAGGATCTGGAAGAAGCCACGGCCGTTGATGGCCATGTCCAGCGGTTGGCCGGTCTGCTGCAGGTTACCGGCGCTGAAGTTCTTCTGGGTGCCGACGATCTGCACACCAGTACCCAGTTGCAGGCCCGACGGCAGTTCGCTGTCCTGGGTCGACTGGGCGCCTGGCTGTTTCTTGATCTGATAGAGCAAGTCCTGGAACTCGGCACGGTCACGTTTGAAACCCGTGGTCGACACGTTGGCCAAGTTGTTGGAAATGGTGGTCAGGTTGGTGTCCTGGGCGGACAGACCTGTTTTGGCAACCCATAGAGCCGGAAGCATGCTGTTCTCCTTCGTGCGCCTGTTTGTTGGCGCCGCATCACAAATTAGTTAGGGCTGTTATCAGCTCATCTGCATGACGCGAGTCATGGCCTGATCGTCTTCTTTAGCGCTGTTCATCATCTTGATGTGCAGCTCGAACTGCTTGGAAAGCGCCAGCACTGCGGTCATTTCTTCCACCGCATTCACGTTGCTCGCCTGCAGGAAACCCGAGGTCAGGGTCACGTTCGCGTCGGCCTGGGCCGGCTGGCCATCCTTGGTATGGATGGTGCCGTCCAGGCCTTTATTCATATTCTTGAGGTCCGGCTGGACCAGCTTGATGCGGTCCACTTCGGCCATCACACGCGGGCCTTCGCCCATGGCGCGGATGCTGATGGTGCCGTCGGAACCCACTTCGATTTTTTGCTGCGGCGGCACGGCGATCGGACCACCATTGCCCATCACCGGCATACCGTTGCCGGCCCGCAGCACGCCCAATGCATCGACGTTCATGCTGGCGCTGCGCACGTAGGCTTCGCTGCCATCCGGGGTCTGCACGGCCAACCAGCCGTTGCCGTTGACGGCCACATCAAGGTCGCGACCGGTTTCGATCATCGCGCCGGGGCTGAAGTCGGTGGCTGGGCGCTCGGTCATGGCAAAGGCGCGCGCCGGAAAGCTGTCGCCGAACACCGGCATCGAACGCGCCTGTTCCAGGTCGCGTTGGAAACCATTGGTGGAAATGTTCGCCAGGTTGTTGGCATGGGCCTTCTGCGCCAGAGCATTCTGGCTGGCGCCGGTCATTGCCACATAAAGGTACTTGTCCACGCTCTTTCCTCTTTCTGACGGACGCTTGCCGCCCACCGCTGTACTGATGAGGCTTAAGCAATTTGCGAACCAACTTTTTAAAATGAGGGAAAGACCAGGCAGGGCAAGGGTTTGCGCCTGGGTGACGGGAAATGGGCGATGAGTGAGAGTCGAAAAAACGGCGGACTTATGCCGCTTACGGCAACGACACAATCAAATGAGGGAGCGGGCTTGCTCGCGAAGGCGCTGTGTCAGCCAGCACATAAGGGGACTGATCCACCGCATTCGCGAGCAAGCC
>NZ_JASCPP010000089.1:0-28425 GCF_029959745.1 Pseudomonas sp. PS01298
GCCCTGCGTTGGGCTGCGCAGCAGACCCAAAATCTGTATGGGGTTTTTTCTGGCAGGTTACGGCGGCCTTAGTAGGGGGCTGCTACGCAGCCCAACGCAGGGCAAGCCTGCTCGCCACAGAGTTTTGTTCACCACCTAAGCCTGTTCACCCATAAGCCTATTCACCACAGTGGCCTGCTCGCCACAGAGTTCTGTTCACCACCTAAGCCTATTCACCCATAAGCCTGCTCACTACAGAGGCCTGCTCACCACAGAGGGCTGATCTTCAGATGTCAGGGCGTGAGTGTCTTGATCAGCTGATCCACATTGGTTTCCAGTTCGGTCACCGGCTCTGCGCCGTCGACGTTCAGCACCAACAGTTGCGCACCGCCTGCCGTAACGGCGGCTTTTACCGCTTCGCTTGGCTGACGATGGTGCAGCACCACGGCCACGTCGTTGTCCTTCAGCGCGGCGCTGAATGTTTGCAAGGCCTCGGGTGTCCAGTCGGCGTCGGGGCGGGCGTCGGTGCTGAGCACTTCCAGGTTCAGGCTGCTGATCAGATAAGCGAAGTGATCGCTCAAGCTGACCACGCTGAGGTTGTCCGCCTTGGCCAGCCGCGCTTCGCTATCGGCGCTGAGTTTGAGCAGGCGCTGCTTGAGGGCGGCAAGGTTGGCGTCGATGGTCGGCTTGGCGTGGGGCGCCAGGCGGCTCAGGTCGGCGGCCATTACATCGGCCATGCGCCCCATGTTGTTGCTCGATTGCCACGGCTGGCTGTTCAGCCCGTCGGCACTGCCCGGCTGCACGGCGATCCCCGGCAAGCCGCCATCCACCGGGCGTGCCGCGTCGATTTCGACGATGCGGATGTTGCTGCGGCGCGCCACTGGGTAGAGCGGGTCATCCGCCCACAGCGAGCGCAGGCCGATGGCTGCATCGGCGTCCACCGCCAACTTGCCCAGGGCCGGCGCGCCACGGCCGGTGAAATAGGACACCTGGCGCGACCCGGGCAGGTTGGCGGGAGCTGCGCGCTCCAACTGCACATCGGTGCCCTTGAGCAGCACTTCGGCCAGCCCGTAGGTGATGGGCAACGAGGCGAGCACTTTGACGGTCTTGACCGATTTTGCCTTGCTCAGTGCAGCATGGCCGAGGCCATTGTTGGCGACGAAGTCCCGGGGTTGGAAACCGTCAACGGCGGCCAGCGCCGAGGTGCTGAGCAAGCAAGCGATGGCCAGGGCCAGTGGGCGAAAGACAGGGCGCATTATCCAAGATTCCCTTTGAGGCTAGGCACCGTGCCACGCGCAATGGCGGCAATGGCGAAGGCGATACCGGCCACCAGAATGATCGCGGCGCCGGACGGAACAGGCAGGTCGAAGATGATCGGCAGCAGGATGCCGCACAGGGTGCTGACGGTGGCGATTACCACCGAGACCCAGAAAAAACCCTTGAGCGACTGGCTGAGCAGACGTGCCGCCGCCGCCGGGATTACCAGCAGCGCGCCGACCAGGATCGCGCCGATGACCTTGACGGCCGCCACGGTGATCAGCGTAACCAGGATCACGAACAGGTAATCCAGGGTCTTCACGGCCACGCCGCGCACCGCTGCCAGTTGCGGGTTGAAGCTGGCAAGCATGATGCGGTTGTACAGCGGCAACGCCAGGGCCATCACCAGTGCGCCGACAATCGCCAGCACCAGCAGGTCATTGCCGTTGACGGTCAGCACCGAGCCGAACAGCACGTTTTCAAGGATATGCACGTTGATCTTGCCTGCCAGGATCAGCAGCAGGCTCGCGCCCAAGGCCAGCGACACCGACAGGAACACGCCGATCAAGGTGTCTGGCGCCAGGCCGGTGCGGTTGCGCAGGTAATTGAGCAGGATGCCGAACAACAGGCAGTAGCCGAACAGGCTGCCATACGGCCCGGTGTAGGGTTCGCCGAGCAGAATGCCCACGGCCACGCCGGTCAGCGCGGCATGGCCGACCGCTTCGGAGAAAAACGCAAAGCGCTTGACCACCACCAGCGTGCCCAACCCGCCCAGCACCGGGCCGATCAGCAAGCCGGCGAGCAGCGCGTTGACCACAAAACCATAGGCCAGTGCCTCCGGCAGATAGCCGGAAGAGGCCCAGCCCTGGACCATCAAGCGAAACGCTTCATAACTCATTGCGCCGGGCTCCGAGGGTGGGTGGAGAACAGGGTCAGCAGGCGGTCCGGGGTCAGCGCCTCTTTCGGCGTGGCGTCGAACAGCACGCGGCGGTTCAACCCGGTGACGCGGTCGGCCAGGCGGCCCACGGCCTCCAGGTCGTGCTCGATCCAC
Source organism: Pseudomonas sp. PS01298 (assembly GCF_029959745.1). Classification (NCBI taxonomy): domain Bacteria; kingdom Pseudomonadati; phylum Pseudomonadota; class Gammaproteobacteria; order Pseudomonadales; family Pseudomonadaceae; genus Pseudomonas; species Pseudomonas sp. PS01298. Next base: position 2,288 of record NZ_JASCPP010000089.1, read on the forward strand.
AACACGGTGATGCCGGCGAGGCGCCAGTCATTCAGCAAGCGTTCGAACACCCGGATCCCGGCCTCATCGAGTGCCGACATCGGTTCATCCAACACCAGCAGTTGCGGCGCCGGGATCAACCCCTGGGCCAACAGCACGCGCTGGCGCTCGCCACCCGACAATGCGCCCATGCGCCGCTTGCGTTTGTCCTGCATGCCGACCCGTTCCAGTGCCTCGCCTATTGCGCCGGCGTAATGCCTGGACAACCCGAGAAACGCCGGGCGCCGTTGGCACATGGCAGCCATGAAGTCATCGACGGTCATCGGTAAGCCACGGTCGAATTCCAGCGCCTGGGGCACATAGCCGATGGTGCCGGGCGTGCTTGGCCACTGCAGGCTCAACCGCCCCTGATGCGGCGTCTGGCCCAGCAAGGTCTTGATCAGCGAGCTTTTGCCGCCGCCGTTGGGGCCGACCAGCGCATGGATGCTGCCCGGTTGTACCTGGAAGGTCACGCCGTCGAGGATCGTGGTGCGACCGAGGGTCAATGAGATGTTGTCGAAGTCGAGGGTCGGGCCAATGCTGGCCACCTCCAGTCGTTGCGCTGCGGTCATGCCCCCGACTCCTGGATCGCCCGGACCACGGTGTTGAGGTTGCCGGTCATTTCCACTTCGTATTTCTCCGCGCTGTAGGCGCCGTAGGAAATATGCGACAGCGGGTACAGCTTGACCCCGGATTCACGCTGGATGGTCTCGACGTAAGTGGACGGGAAATCCATCTCCGAGAAGATCACCTTCACGTCCAGGGCTCGCAGCTCATCGATGGTTTTCTTCAGTTGGCTGGGGCTTGGCTCGATACCGTGGGCCGGTTCGACCACGGCGGTGACTTCCAGGCCAAACTCGCGCAGCAGGTAGTCGTATGCCGCGTGCACGGTGGCGACGCGCAGGTCGGGGTTGGGTGCGCTGGTCAACTTGGCCAGGGCATCGGCGCGCATCTGGCGCAGGCGCTTGCCATAGGCGCGAGCGTTCTGGGTGTAGGTCTTGGCATTGTCAGGGTCGAGCTTGCCCAGCTCGCGGGCGATGTTGTTGACCTGGGCAATCGACGCGCTGATCGACAGGAAGGTGTGCGGGTTGACCACCTTGCCTGCACCGCGCGCGGCATTGCCGGTGGCGGCCAGCAATGGCACGTTGGCGTTGGCTTCGATCACCGGGATGTCCGGGCGCTCGCTGGTGGCGATCATGCGGTCGGCGAAGTCGTCATGGCCGACGCCGTTGAGCACGATGACATCCAGGGTGCCGATGCGCTTGATGTCTTCGGCGCGCGGTTCGTAGGCGTGAGGGTTGAAACCGGCAGGAATCAGCGGCACGACCTCGGCCTTGTCGCCGACGATGTTCGCCACGTAGCTGTAATAAGGGTGCAGGGTGATGCCGATCCGCAGGCGCTTGGCCGCCTCGGCATTGGCCAGCGGGGCCAGCATCAGGCTGAACAGGCCAACCAGTAATACGCGCAACAGGGGAGATGAAATAGACATGGGCAATCGGTCTTCTCGTTCAGTGACGGTGCTGGCGGGTGACGCCGGCATCGAATTGCGCGACCACTTGCTGCCAGCCGGCTGCGATCAGCGCCTGGTCAGAGAGGTCGGAGGGGGCGGCCAGGTCGGTGCTGCGATTGAGCCAGATATCCGGCTCGGCACCATGCACGCGCATCAGCAGCGAGCCACTGGTGGCAGGTGCCTGGCTCAGCCCCAGGTAGGCCGAAGGCGCGAGCAACTGCCAGCGATGATCGCCACGGCTGACCGAGCTGGCGTCCTGGGCGAACGGCGCAAAGCCTTCTTCGGCCAGTTGCTCGGGCGTGGGCAGGGCGCTTTGCTCTTGTGCCAGCAGCTGGATTTCATCCAGGGTCACGCGCAAGTCGGCATAGATGCCCTGTTCGGCAGCACTGAGGTCACGGCGCGCGTCCAGCTGGTGGCTGGGCACCGCGGCGACCTCCTGGGATTCGCCGTGCAAGGCCACCACCGTGCCGGCCACCGCGAGGATGATCAGGCACAGCAGCAGGACGTAGAGGGTCTCGTGCCCGGCACCGGCGGGGCGTACAACCTGTGTCGTGCTCATTGCGGCTGGATGTCCGCTTGGTCGATTTCCACGACGTGACCGGGACCCGCATCGAACAGCACATAGAACTCGGCCGAGGGTTTCTTGAAGGTCAGGGTCGAGTCCTGGCCCAGCTTGCCGGGCACCAGGATCGTTTCGTCATAGCCGATCACATCCAGCGTCACTCCGGGGGCGCCGCTGCCGTCGGAGAAGCCGCCTTTGCACTCGATCTGCTCGCCGGGGATTTCCTTGCATTCGCACATCGGGTTGTGGGCCAGGGCTACGGTACTGAAACCGGCACCGAGCACTAGCACGGCGCAGGCGCGGGTCAGGCGCGTCAAAGTCATGGTTTAACTCCTTGCTTGTTCAGCCAGGCAATGGTGGCAGGCGAGGCCTGGCTCAGCGGGATGGAACCCTGGTGCATCGTGCCGTCCCAGCCTTCCATGGTGACCCACAGTTCGGCGTCGACCGGCGTGCGCTCCGGCACCGGAAGGGCGGCGCCCATGCGGTACGGGGTGCCGAAGAAGATCACCCCGGCGGCGCGCAGGCTGCGCGGCTTGCCGATGCGCAGGTAGGTGGCCTTGACCTGGTCGGCGCAGGTGTCGCACAGGGCGGCGTTGAAGAATTTCATCGGGCCGGCCGGGTCCGGGCGCGGGCCTTCGTTGCGAAACTCGGCGAGTTTCAGGCTCCAGGGCCCGACCTGCACATCACCGGCCAGGCGTTCGCCGATGCCGGTGTCACCCCTAAACAGCGCGGCGTCGGCGAAGTACTTGGGCATGAAGCCCAGCGGCACCAGCAACAGCAGGACATTGATATGGAAACGCCATTTAAGCCAGAAGGCCCGCAGCGGCGAAGGCGGTGTAGCGGTAGCGACCTTGCTCATGGGTTGGCCTCCGAAGTTTCAGCCTGCAGGGCCGGGATGGGCGCGGGCGCACGTTGCGCCTTGGCCTCGCGCTTGAGCGCATTGAGGGTCGCGAGGGCGGTGCGCTTGGTCCAGATCAACAGGCCGCTCAACACCATCATGCTCAGCACCAGGCCGAAGAACGCCCAAATCAACTTGATCCAGATACCGCCGAAGTCGCCGGTGTGCAACGGGCGCATGGACTCGGTGACGAACTCCAGTTTGGTGCGGTCGGAGAGCAGGTGCGACGAGGCGATTTCACCGTCGTACGGGTTGATTTGCGCGGTCTGGTACATCAGCGGGTACCAGCCCCGGCCACCGATCTGCAGGTGGCTGTAGGCGTTGAGCGGCAGGCTGACGAAACTCGCTTCCAGCCCCGGGATGCGCTGGGTGGCGATCTCGATGGCTGCATCCACGGGAATCATCGGTGCCGGCACGCCAGGTGCCGAAGTCGGGACTTTCTCGCGTGCGATCACCGGGACGATGGGCTCGCTGGAAATCGAAATCTGGTTATCCCCCAGGATCGCCTGGATCAGGAACCAGGTGCCGGTGATGGAGATCACCGCGATAAACCAGATCGACCAGATACCGCTCAGGCGGTGGAAATCCCCCCAGAAAATCCGCGCGCCGTGGCGGATTCGCAGGGTCGGCTTGAGAAAACCCTTCCAGAAGCGCTTGTACACCACCAGCCCGGTCACCAGCGAGGCCAGCAGCGGCAAGCCGAGCAGCGACACCAGGTACCAGCCCCAGCTGTAGCCATTGGTGAACGGCACCAGCCACCAGCCGTGCAAGGCGCGGGTGAACTGGCGGAAGTCGAACGACGGGCTGATGCCCTGGATCGCCCCGGTGTACGGGTTGACGTAGACCTCTACCGAACGGCCGTCGGGGTAGCTGAGGTCGACACTCAGGGCAAAGTGCGATTCGTCCGGACGGCTGAGCGACTGCACGATCACCTGGGGTTCGGCGCGCTTGATGGCGCTGATCACCTGGTCATAGCTCAGCGGTTCGGCATCGTCCGACGGTTTGCTCGCGCGGATGTCCGGGTTGGCCAGCCACACGATTTCCTGGCTCACCACCGCCAGGGTGCCGGTGACGCAGACGATCAGTACGAAGAACCAGATGGGCAATGCCAGCCAGCTATGAACGAGAAACCAGAGTTTGGAGCGTGACTTCTTCGACATGTGAATGAGGGTCTTGATCGGAGGGGGGCGATGGAGGCCCGAAAAAGGCCAGTCGTAGCTTTTGCTGACGCGACAGGCTGTATCTAAGTTAAGACGGATGAGAATGGGAAAACCCTAATCCGAACATGCAAGTAAATGTTTCAGATTCACATTCACACGGATTAACGACGCGATCGAACACGAAACATGTTCCAAGCCATCACCGAGGTGGCATTGATGAGGGCAGGGGGCTGCGTAGGATGGAGCCATACCGTTGAGCGAGCCTTTAGAACAATGACTGCCAGAACTCTCTACGACAAACACATCGATTCCCACACGGTGTGCGCCCTCGATGACCAGGGCCACGTGCTGCTGTATATCGACCGCCAGGTGATCAACGAGTACACCAGCCCGCAGGCTTTCAGTGGCCTGCGTGAGGCCGGGCGTGGCGTGTGGCGTCCGGGTACGGCGCTGGCCGTGGTCGACCATGTGAACCCCACCACGCCCCAGCGCATCGCGGCGATGCCCGATGCGGGCGGGGCACGGCAAGTGTCTTACCTGGCGGAGAATTGCCGGGATTTCGGCATCGAGCTGCTGGATATCCTCGACAAGCGCCAGGGCATCGAACATGTGATCGCGCCGGAACAGGGGTTTATCCTGCCGGGCATGGTGATCGCCGCCGGTGACAGCCACACCACCACATACGGAGCCCTGGGCGCCTTTGGCTTCGGCATCGGCACCTCGGAAATCGAACACCTGCTGGCCTCCCAGACCCTGGTCTACAAGCGCCTGAAAAGCCTGCGCGTCACCGTCGAGGGGGCGTTGGCCAAGGGCTTGACCTCCAAGGACGTGATCATGGCGCTGATTGGCAAGATCGGCGCGTCCGGTGCGACCGGCTATGCGATCGAGTTTCGAGGTTCGACCATCGACGCCTTGAGCGTCGAGGCGCGCATGACCATCTGCAATATGGCGGTGGAGGCGGGTGCTCGTGGTGCATTCATGGCACCGGACGAAAAAGTCTTCGCCTACCTCAAGGGCAAGCCGCGCGCGCCCACAGGTGAGTTGTGGGAGCAGGCGCTGGTGGGTTGGCGCCAACTGCATTCAGACGCCGACGCGGTGTTCGACCAGGAAGTGCACCTCGACGCGAGCACCCTGGAGCCCATGGTCACGTGGGGCACCAGCCCCGACCAGGCTGCGCCGATCGGCGCCCGGGTGCCGGATCCGCAGGATGTCAGCGACCTGATCCTGCGCCAGGACATGCGCCGCGCCCTCAACTATATGGGCCTGGAGGCCGGCATGCCGCTGAGCGAGATCGTCATCAGCCATGCCTTTATCGGTTCCTGTACCAACGCGCGGATCGAAGACCTGCGTGACGCCGCCAGTGTGGTGCGCGGCAAGCAGGTGGCCGAGCACGTGCGGGCGATGATCGTCCCCGGTTCCACCGAAGTGCGCGACCAGGCCGAAGCCGAAGGGCTGGCGGCGATCTTTATCGACGCCGGTTTCGAATGGCGCCAGTCGGGCTGCTCGATGTGCCTGGCGATGAACGACGATGTGCTGGCCCCCGGCGACCGCTGCGCCTCCAGCACCAACCGCAACTTCGAAGGCCGCCAGGGCGCCGGCGCGCGTACCCACCTGATGAGCCCGGCAATGGTCGCCGCGGCCGCGATCACCGGCCGCCTCACCGATATCCGCCACTTTGGAGACCGCCCATGAGCCTGCAACCCTTTACCCTGGTCACCGGCAAGGCCGCGCCGATGCTGGCGGCGAATATCGACACCGACGTGATCATGCCCAAGCAGTTTCTCAAGGGCATCGACCGCAGCGGCCTGGACCGTGGGCTGTTCTTTGATCTGCGCTTTTTGCCCAATGGCGCGCCCAACCCCGATTTCGTGCTGAACCAGCCCGCCTGGCAGGGCGCGAGTTTTATGGTAGTGGGGCCGAACTTCGGCTGTGGTTCCAGCCGTGAGCACGCGGTGTGGGGCCTGAAGCAGATGGGCATCCGCGCACTGATCGGCAGCAGCTTTGCCGGGATTTTCTACGACAACTGCCAGCGTAACGGCGTGCTGCTGATCACCCTGGAAGAGGCGGTACTGCAGCGCCTTGGCCAGACCGTCAGCCAGCCCGACCAGGCGCAGATCAGTGTTGATCTGCAAGAACAGCAGATTCGCCTGGCGGACGGCCAGGTCATTGCGTTCCAGATCGACACCCTGCGCAAGACCGCGCTCCTGCTCGGCCTGGATGCAATCGGCAGCACCCTGCAGCGCAGCGAAGAAATCAAAGCCTTCGAACGCCGCCACCTCGCCGCCAATCCCTGGCTCAACTGACCTCCCCGAACCGCAATCGCCGGCAAGCCAGCTCCTACGGGTGAACGGGTTTGCACGGCGGGAGAGAAGCCATCCCCCAGGCAATAAACCCTCGCTTGGCCCACCCCAAACTGTAGGCGCCGGCTTGCCGGCGATTGCAGTGTCAAATATTGCAAACTGACCCACCGCTATCACCGGCAAGCCGGCTCATACCGTCGGGCGGCGTTGCTCGGCAGGATGGCTTTAGATCGACAGCCCTTTGAAGTGCTCCTGCAAGAACTCCACACACGCGCGCAACTTCCCCGAATACGCTAGCCGCGTCGGGTACACCGCCCACACGTTGGCACTCTGGGTGTAGGCGTGCAGCACCTGCACCAGCTTGCCCTGCTCCAGCAGTGGCTTCACATCCCACATCGAGCGCAGCAGTACGCCGCGCCCATCCAGCGCCCATTGCAGTACGATCTCGCCATTGTTCGAGGACAACGGCCCGCGCACGCGCACGCTCTCCTGGGCGCCGTCGTGCTCGAGGTTCCAGATGCCGAAGGCGTTGTCGCGCTCCTTGAGCACCAGGCAATCGTGCTGCTCCAGGTCGCTCAAGTGTTGCGGCGTGCCCCGGCGTTGCAGGTACGCGGGCGCGGCGCACAGCACCCGGCGATTGCTCACCAGGCGCCGGCCGATGTGCTGGCCGGGGATGTCGTCGCCTACGCGGATCTCCAGGTCGAAGCCTTCGCTGACGATGTCCACCACGCGGTCGAACAGGTCCAGGCGGATTTCCAGGTCCGGGTACTGCTCTGCCAACAACGACAGGGCCGGTGCCACGTGGTTGCGGCCAAAGCCGAAACTGCTGCACAGGTGCAGGCGGCCACGCGGGCTGTCATGGGCATCGCTGAGTTCATCGGACAGTTGCTGGAAGTCTTCGAGAATACGCACGGCCCAGCGCTGCACCCGTTCACCGTCTTCGGTGAGGGCGATGCGGCGGCTAGTGCGGTGCAGCAGGCGGGTGGCCAGGGTGGTTTCCAGAATCTGGATACGCTTGCTGACATACGCCGGCGACAACCCCAGCTCATCGGCGGCGGCAGCGAAGCCGGCCTTGCGGATCACGGTCAGGAACACCCGCAGGTCTTCGGGTAGGGGCACGGTATCTTTCTTATGGGTCATCAGAAACAAGCGTGGCGGCATGAGCCGCCAGAATAGCACTGGTGTGACGAGGCAGCGTGCTGCCGCTGGAGTGCGCAGCGCTCCGATCTTTTTCGGGGCCGCCGCGCAGCCCGGCGGGCGCAAGCTCCCTCGCCACCGTCAGGGTTTACTCGGCGGCGATTTTCGCCTGTGCCGCCTGGGCAGCGCGCGCATGGCGGCCGCGCTTGAGGGCGATCGGCGCCATCTTCTCGCGATCCAGTTCGCCTTCCCAGGCGGCCACCACCAGGGCGGCCACGGCGTTGCCGATGATATTGGTCAGCGAGCGGCATTCGGCCATGAACCGGTCGACGCCGAGGATCAGCACCATCGCCGCCACCGGCACAGTCGGCACCACCGCCAGGCTCGCCGCCAATGCCACAAACCCGGCACCGACCACCGCACCGGCGCCTTTGGAGGTGAGCATGGCCACCGCCAGCAGGGTCAGTTGTTGCTCAAGGGGCAGGTGGATATTGGTGGCCTGGGCCAGAAACAGCACCGCCAGCGTCATATAGATGTTGGTGCCGTCCAGGTTGAACGTGTAGCCGGTCGGCACCACGATGCCCACCACGCCCTTGGATGCGCCGAGGCTTTCAAGTTTCTGGATCAGTTGCGGCAGCGCCGACTCCGACGAGCTGGTGCCGAGCACGATCAGCAGTTCCGACTTGATGTAGCCCATCAACTTGAAAATGCTGAAGCCGGCATAGCGCGCGATGCTGCCCAACACCACGGCGATAAAGAAGAACGCGGTGATATAAAAGGTACCCACCAGTTTCAGCAGCGGCAGCAACGAGCCCGCGCCGTATTTGCCGATGGTGAAGGCAATCGCACCAAACGCACCGATCGGCGCGACGCGGCTGATGATGCCGACAATGCGGAAGAACACCTCGCTGGCCTGGTTGATCACGCCCACCAGCGGCCGACCTTTTTCACCGACCATCACCAGCCCGACGCCAAACAGCACGGAGACGAACAGCACCGGCAGGATCTCGCCCTTGGAAAACGCATCAAAAAACGTCGTGGGAATCACGTGCAGCAGGAACCCGGTGATGCCTTCGCCATGCTCGGCCTGGCCGACAAAGCCGGCAATCGCCGAACTGTCGAGGGTCTTCACATCAATGTTGAAACCGACGCCCGGGTGCAGCAGGTGCGCGGCGAGAATGCCGATCAGCAGGGCGATGGTGGACACCACTTCGAAGTACAGCAGCGCCTTGCCGCCGACCCGGCCCACCTGCTTCACGTCGTGCATGCTGGTGATACCGGAGACCACCGTGCAGAAGATGATCGGGCCGATGATCATTTTGATCAGCTTGATAAAGCCATCGCCCAGGGGTTTGAGGTCAATACCGATCTGTGGCCATTGGTGGCCGATCAACACGCCCAGCGCAATCGCGATGAGCACCTGGATATACAGGGTTCCCAGCAGTTTTCTGATTGTCATTGTTATTATCTCGAGACGTTGTTTTGGGCAAAGCGAACCCGTCGCAGGCCGTTGGCAGCCTGCGAGGCGGGTGTGTCAGGTCACGGGGTGATGCGGCTCAGCGAAGGAAGGCCAGGACTTCGCCAAGCAACAACTCGGGGGCTTCTTCAGCGATGTAATGGCCGGCCGGCAGGGCCTTGCCGCGAACATCGGTGGCGACTTTCTGCCACTCCTTGAGCGGCTCGAAGCAGCGGCCGACGGTGCCTTCGGCGCCCCACATGACGAGCAGGGGCAGGTTCAGGTGGTTGCCGGCGTCGATATCCGCCTGGTCGTGCTCAAGGTCGATACCGGCGGCAGCACGGTAGTCCTCGCAAATGCCGGTGGCGCTGCCCGGCAACTTCAAGCAACGCAGGTAGTCGGCGAAGGCTTCATCGGTGAACGGCTTGAGCCCGGCACTGCGACTGCCCATCACGCTGCGCAGGTACAGCTCGGGGTTGCTCTCGATCAAGGCTTCGGGCAAGGGCGCCGGGCGAATCAGGAAGAACCAGTGCCAGTAAGCGCGGGCGAAAGCCTCGTCGGTTTGTGCATACATCGACAGGGTTGGCGCGATATCCAGCAACACCATGCGCTGCACGGCCTCGGGATGATCCAGGGCCAGGCGATGGGCCACACGGGCGCCACGGTCGTGGGCCAGCAGCGAAAACTGCGCAAAGCCCAGGGCCTGCATCAGCTCGACGCCATCGCGGGCCATTTCGCGTTTTGAATAATTAGTGTGATGGTCATTGGCCGGCGGCCTGCTGCTGTCGCCATAACCGCGCAGGTCGGCGGCGACCACGGTGAAGTGCTCGGCCAACTGCTCGGCGACCTTATGCCAGATGACATGGGTCTGCGGATGCCCGTGCAGCAGGAGCAGGCCGGGACCCGTACCGCCTTTGCGGTAGCTGATGTCCACGCCGTTGACGTGGCACTGGTCTTTCTGGAATCCGGCGAACATGGAATGACTCCTTGTGATGATTGCCTGCATCCTGGAATCACGCGGCGTTCGCGGCAAGGGGGAAAGCGTGGAGGGGTTGTTCATGAAGTGTGTAGGAGCTGGCTTGCCCGCAATGAAATCGACTCGGTATGCCGGATAGAACGAGTGGTCTGCATCGCAGGCAAGCGCCCACATTTGATCGCCATGGCCTCAGGTATTTCAGGCTTGCTTGAACATCTCCATGGCACGCTGGCGGATCTGCTCCTCGGTCAGGTTCTCCTTGCGCGTCGCGAGGAACCACAGGTGGCCGAACGGATCCTTCACGCTCGCGGAGCGGTCGCCGTAGAACTGGTCCTTCGGCTCCGACACCACCGTGGCGCCGGCAGCCACGGCTTGTTTGAATTGCGCGTCGACGTCGTTCACATACAGGTGCAAGCCGACACTGGTGTGTGCGTCGGGATTGCGCAGGGCCATCTCCGCGCAGGGTGTGCCGAGCATGATCGCCGAATCACCGATGCGCAGCTCGGCATGCCCGACTTTGCCGTCGGGCATGTCCAGACGCATGACCTGCGTGGCGCCGAAGGCTTTCTTGTAGAACTCGATGGCTTGCGCGGCGTTGTCGATGCCCATATAAGGCGTGACGCTGTGATAGCCCTCGGGAATGGGTTTAACGCTCATATCGTTCTCCTCAGGTGGTGGTTATGGAGGCACGGCCTCTTCACTATAGGCCACGTATCGCGCGGCCTGCGGGCAGCCGACGAGGTGTTCGCCAGGCAACAGTGAACGGGCAGATTGCTGCGCCATAAGAGCCGTCGCGGCGCTTTTACAGGGCCAGGCCGTGTGTTTGCGGGCACGGCACAGAAGCTGCAATGCCTCAGGCAAACCATTCGCCCGAGAGCGTTGTATGTCTGTACTGCCTGTATCTGCCGATTACCCGATCCACAGCCCCCACGCCGAGTTGATTCGCGACGAAGCCCAGGCCATTGCCGTCGCCCACCGTGTCGCCGCGGTGTTGCTGGAGCAGGACGCCGAGCGCGACCGCACGCGGCAGGTGCCCGCCGAGGTCGTCGACCTGTATTCCAACAGCGGCCTCTGGGGCATCAGCGTGCCGCGCGAGTTCGGTGGGGCGCAGGTGTCCTACGCGGTGCTGGCCCAGGTGATCGCGATTATTTCGGCGGCCGACCCGTCCCTGGGGCAGATCCCGCAGAACCATTACTGCCTGCTCGAAGATATCCGCCTGCAGGGCACGCCCGAGCAGCAGGCGCATTTCTTCGGCCTGGCCCTGCAAGGCCATCGGTTTGCCAATGCGCTGTCGGAAACCGGCGGCAAGAATGTGCAGGACATCCAGGCGACGATACGCCGCGAAGGCGACGGCTATGTGATCAACGGGCGCAAGGGTTATTGCACCGGTTCGCTGTACGCCCATTGGCTGGCGGTGCTGGCGCTCGACGAGCAGCAAAATGCCCAGTTGGCCTTTGTGCCGCGGGGGACCGAGGGGCTGGTCGTGGTGGATGACTGGGACAGCATGGGCCAGCGCACCACTTCCAGCGGCACGGTGCTGGCGCAGGACCTGCGGGTGCCGGCGTTCAATCTGTTTGCTACCCACAAGTCCTACGATTCGCCGACTTTGGCCGGCCCGTTCGCACAGCTGACCACTGCCGCCATCGACGCCGGTATTGCCCGCGCCGCGCTGCGTGACACGGTCGCGTTCGTGCAGCAATTCGCGCGGCCGTGGATCGACGCCGGGGTGGAAAAAGCCAGCGAAGACCCGCTGACCATCATCCAGGTCGGCGCGCTGGATATTCGCCTGGAAGCCGCTGAGGCGCTGCTCGAACGTGCCGGTCGGGCCCTTGATGCCGCTCGCCCGGCACCGGATGAAGACTCTGTCGCCCACGCCTCCCTGGCCGTGGCCCGCGCCAAGGTCCTGACCACCGAAATCGCCATCGAAGCCAGTAACAAACTGTTCGAACTCGGCGGCACGCGCTCCACCTTGAAGAAGCACAACTTCGACCGTCACTGGCGCAACGCGCGGGTCCACACGCTGCATGACCCGGTGCGCTGGAAATACCACGTGGTGGGCAACTGGCTGCTCAACGGCGCCAAGCCACCCCGCCACGATTGGTCGTGATGCATGGCTGAATTATTCAAGAACATCTACTGGGCCGATATCGGCCAGGCCTGCCTGGAAACCCTCAGCATGCTCACTGCGGCGCTGGGTTTTACCGTGCTGCTCGGCTTGCCGCTGGGCGTGCTGCTGTTTCTCACCGGCAAGCGCCAGTTGCATGAAGCACTGGTGGTGTACCGGCTGCTGTCGGTGGTGGTCAACGTGCTGCGGTCGCTGCCGTTCATCATCCTGCTGATTGTGCTGATCCCACTGACCACCTTGCTGGTCGGTACCTCCCTCGGCGTACCGGGCACCATCCCGCCGCTGGTGGTGGGTTGCACGCCGTTCTTTGCACGGCTGGTGGAAACCGCCCTGCGCGAAGTCGATCGCGGCGTGGTGGAGGCTACCCAATCGATGGGCGCCAGTACCTGGCAGGTGATTCGCCACACGCTGTTGCCGGAAGCCCGCGGCGGGCTGCTGGCGGCGGTGACCGTCACCGCGATTGTGCTGGTGGACTACACCGCCATGGCCGGGGTGATCGGTGGCGGAGGCCTGGGTGACCTGGCGATTCGCTATGGCTACCAGCGGTTCCAGACCGACGTGATGGTGGTCACCGTGGTGCTGTTGCTGGTGCTGGTCCAGGCACTGCAGATGACCGGTGATCGTTTGGTGGCGCGATACAGCCGCCGTTAATGCCTCTTACAAACTGCCTTTGGAGCACCCATGAAAAAGTCCCTGGCCATCTTGGCCGCTGTCCTGTCGATGAATGCCTTTGCCAATGAAAAGTTGATCGTGGGCGCCACTCCCGTGCCTCACGCGGAGATCCTCGAGTTCGTCAAACCGGTGCTGGCCAAGGAGGGCGTGGACTTGCAGATCAAAGTCTTCACCGACTTCATCCAGCCCAACCAGCAACTGGCGCTGAAGAACATCGACGCCAATTACTACCAGTACCGACCGTTTCTGGATGACTACAACAAGACCCGCCACACCGACCTGGTGCCGGTGGTCGGTGTGCATATCGAGCCGTTTGGCGCGTACTCGACGCGCATCAAGAACATCTCGGAACTGAAGGACGGCGCCACCGTGTCGATCCCCAACGACCCGGTCAACACCGGCCGCGCCCTGGTGCTGCTGGACGAGGCCGGGCTGATCAAGCTCAAGGACCCGAGCAACACCCTGAGCACCCCGCGTGATATCGCCGAGAACCCCAAGCACCTGAAGATTCGTGAGCTGGAAGGCGCCTTGCTGGCCCGCTCGGTCAGCCAGGTGGACCTGGCCTTCGTGTTCGCCAACTACGCGCTGGAAGCGGGGATTGATACCAACAGTGCGTTGATCGTCGAGAAGGGTAAATCTTTGTACGTCGAGTACCTCGTGGCGCGGCCGGACAACATCAACGATCCGCGCATCCAGAAGCTCGCCAAGGCGTTGAATTCCGATGAAGTGCGCCAGTTCATCCTGACGCGCTACAAAGGCCAGATCGCCCCCGGTTTCTAAGGATCAACACCGATCAAATGTGGGGGCTGGCCTGGGCGATAGCATCACCACGGTGTGACTGGTTTACCGAGGTGCCTGCATCGCCGGGAAGCCGGGCTCCTGCAGGGTATGGGTGTGCAGGTCAGGATGCAGGGCTGGGTTCCAACAGCTGAGCCCCCGGCCCGTGCTCACCGAGCTGATCATCCTGATTGCGCAGCGGGCACGCCTCCAGTGACAGACACCCGCAACCAATACAACCACTGAGTTTGTCGCGCAGCAGCATCAGCTTGTTGATGCGCTCGTCCAGGTCTTGGCGCCACAGCGCCGACAAACGCTCCCAATCCTGTGCGTTGGGCGTGCGTCCATCCGGCAAGGTCTGCAAGGCTTCGCCAATGGTCGCCAGCGGAATCCCCAGGCGCTGGGCGATTTTGATCACCACCACGCGGCGCAATACATCGCGAGGGTAGCGCCGCTGGTTGCCGGCATTGCGATTGCTTTTGATCAGCCCCTTGGCCTCGTAGAAGTGCAGGGCCGTCACCGCCACGCCACTGCGCGCCGCCAGTTGACCGACGGTGAGTTGTTTGTTGAGCATGAAAAACTCCGAGACAACGCTTGACCTTGACTTAACTAGAGGTTTTACCCTGCGTGGCATCGAATCGCAAGATTCTGCCTACAGAGAAAGGGGAGTGTTCATGCAGGTATCAGAGAAAAATCGCAGCTTCACTCAAATGATCGAGTTTCACATCGAGCCCCGGCAGCAAGTTGCCCTGGTGGCCGCCTTGTCTACCCAAAGCGAGCGCCTGGCCCAAGGCCATGGCGGCTTTATCAATGCGAGTGTGCAGGTCAGCGACGATGGCCGGCGGGTGCTCAGCTATCTGCAATGGCGCTCGCGCGAAGACGGCGAGGCGGCGTTCAAATGCTTTGAGCACGGCGAGGAGGATTTCTGGACGCTGATCCGCGCCCACCAGGCCACGGCCGTGACCTTCGGTTCGTTCCAGGTGCTGCGCAGTTTCGAGCGCAGCCATGACAATGCCTTGCACTGCCGCCTAAATGGATAGGTGCAGCATCCGCTCGCCCTGGACGTTCTCCCCGGGGCGGCGCTTGTTCACCGCCAGTTCGCCGATCTTGATCAGGCGGGTGCGGGTGACGTTGCGGCTCAGGCCCAGCAGGTTGGCGGTGTGCACCTGGTTGTAATGGCTGAAGCGGTAGGCGGCGCGTAACAGCGCGTCTTCGACTTTTTCATGCAGGGCACCGGCCTGTTCTTCAAAGAGCTTTTGAAACGCCCGCTCCAGCAGGGCTTCGGCGCTGTTGTCGGTGCTGTGCTGGCTGTCGTCCTGGCGTTCGATGCGCATGTTCGACAAGCGCAGGTCGTCGCGCTCGATCACGCCGTTGCGGCAGATCAGCAGGGTGTGGTGAATCACGTTTTCCAGCTCGCGGATATTGCCTGGCCAGCTGTAACTCTTGAGTTTGTGTTCGGCCTCGCGGCTGATGGTGATCGGGCCGTAGCCCAGGCGCTGGCTGTAGGCTTCGATAAAGTGCCGGGTCAGCGGCAGGATGTCGCCGGGCCGGTCGCGCAATGGGCTGAGTTCGAGGCTGACCACGTCGAGACGGTAGTAGAGGTCTTCGCGGAAATGCCCGGCGTTGATGGCTTTTTCCAGCTGCACGTTGGTGGCCGCCAATACGCGTACATCAATCGGAATGCTCTTGCGCGAGCCCAGGCGCACCACTTCGCGCTCCTGCAGCACCCGCAGCAATTTGACCTGGATGGCCATCGGCAAGTCACCGATTTCGTCCAGGAACAACGTGCCGCCATCCGCCTCTTCGAACCAGCCGGCCTTGGCACTGAGAGCGCCGGTGAAGGCGCCTTTTTCATGCCCGAACAGCTCGGCTTCCACCAGTGATTCAGAGAAGGCGCCGCAGTTCACCGCCACAAACGGCCGGTTACGCCGCGCGCTGAGGTTATGGATATGCCGCGCCACCAGCTCTTTACCGGTCCCGGTCTCGCCGATGATCAGCACACTGGCTTCGCTGGGCGCCACTTGCTGGATATGGTCGAGCAGCGCCTGGGATTTCGGGTCTTCGAAAACCTGGGCCGTGGCGCGGATCGAGGTCGCGAGGGCGGGCGAGGGCGGTAGGGTTAAAAGCTGCATGGGCACCTCTCTTAGGAATAGAACGTGGGAATCGGCAGGGACTGGTTCAACGCCCAGTCCCCCAGTTCGTGGAGTTTGTAGTCCACCGGATCGTGCAGGGTTTGCGTACGCAGGTTGCGCCAATGGCGGTCCAGGCGCAGCGACGCGTGGGTGGAGCGCGCCCCGGTGACTTCAAACAGGCGGCTGCACAGGTCCAGGCCCTGGCGGGTGGCGGCGACTTTGGCGGTGGCGATGGCAATAGCCAGTTGGCCACGTTCGTTTTCCGTCAGGTTGGGGCCTTTGGCCCAGGCCTGGTCGAGCAACTCGGCGGCGCGCTCCACCAGCAGGCGCACCCCCTCCAGGGCGACCCAGAACTCACCGTAGTGATGCAGCACGTAAGGGTCCTGGCGCGCGTCCTCGGCTGAGGATTTGTGCCAGGAGCGGGTCTCGGTCAGCGTGTAGTTGCGCGCTTCTTCGAAGGCGCCTTCGGCAATCCCGAGAAACATATGCGTGAAAGTCAGCTGCGCGATCAACGGGCGCAGGCAGGCGAAGGGCGTGCTCAACGGGCCCGGGTCGAGCAGCAACTCCGACTCCTCGACGCGTACGCGTTCGAAGCTGGCGCTGCCGCTGTCGGTCTGGCGCTGGCCGATATTGTTCCAGTCGTTGTGCAGGGTGATACCACTGCGGCCGCTGGGAATTGCGGCGATCAGCAGTTTGCCGCCGGCGCTTTCATCCACAGCCGAGGCGATCAGCATTTCCGAGTCGCTGGCGCCGGAGCAGAAACTCTTTTTGCCGGAGAACTCGCGCCAGCCGCCGAAATCCTTGACCACGGTGCGGGTGTCCAGCGGGTTGAGGGCGTTGCCCCAGAACCAGTTCTTGCGCGCGGTCTGTTCGAACCACGGCTGCCATTGGTCCGGCCGCGAAAACAGGCGCACGGTGGCGAGCATCAGGTGGTGGAAGCCGAAGACATGGGCGATGGAGCTGTCGACCTTGGCGAATTCGCGCACGATGCCCAGGGTGTCGCTCCAGCGAGCGCCGAGGCCGCCGTACTGCGTGGGAATGCTCAGGGCCAGCAGGCCGCTGTGGCGCAGGGCATCACGTTCGGTCTTGGGGGTACCGCCGCGTTCGTCGCGCTCGACGGCGGTGAGGGCGAATTCGGCGGCCAGCAGTCTGGCGGTCTGCAGCGGTGATGGCAGGACGCTGTGGGGTTTGGCTGTCACGCGGGGTTCCTCAATGTCTATTTCGCAATGAAGGCTAAATGTGGGAGCGGGCTTGCTGTGGCGAGGGAACGGGTTCCCGTTCGACTGCCTGGCAGTCGCCAGCTTTTGGGGGCGCTTCGCACCCCGGCGGGAGCAAGCTCCCTCGCCACATAAGCTCCGTTCCTACATAAAGCCGATCTCACTGCACTCAGGCCTTGGTGGTGGGCAGTACATCGTTGGCAATCATTTCGCCGAACGGGCCAGTGAGGTTGGTGACGCCACGTCCGGCAAGGCTGGCATAGGGTTCCGGCAGCAGCGGGAACACCAGCTCGGCAAACCGGTAGGCTTCTTCCAGGTGCGGGTAGCCGGAGAAGATGAAGCTCTCGATGCCCAGGTCCGCGTATTCCTTGATGCGTTCGGCCACTTGCTGCGGGTTGCCAACCAGCGCGGTGCCGGCGCCGCCACGCACCAGGCCGACGCCCGCCCACAGGTTGGGGGCGATTTCCAGGTTGTCGCGGCGCCCGTCATGCAAGGCGGCCATGCGGCGCTGGCCTTCGGAATCAAAGCGCGAGAAGGATTTTTGCGCGGCGGCGATGGTGTCGTCGCTGATGTGCTCGATCAGTTTGTCGGCGGCTTTCCAGGCTTCCTCTTCGGTCTCGCGCACGATCACGTGCAGGCGGATGCCGAACTTCACGGTACGCCCGTGACGGGCGGCGCGTTCGCGTACATCCGCGAGTTTTTCGGCGACGGCGGCGGGCGGTTCGCCCCAGGTCAGGTACACGTCCACCTGTTCGGCGGCGAGGTCGTGGGCCGCGTCCGAAGAACCGCCGAAGTACAGCGGCGGATAAGGCTTCTGCACCGGTGGGTAAAGTGCCTTGGCATTCTGCACACGCAAGTGCTTGCCTTCGAAATCTACCGATTCGCCCTGCAACACGCGTCGCCAGATCTGTAGGAACTCGTCAGAGACTTCGTAGCGTTCGCTATGGTCGAGGAAGCTGCCGTCGCCGCGGTTTTCGTCGGGGTCGCCGCCGGTCACCACGTTGATCAGCAAGCGACCATTGGAAAGGCGATCCAGGGTGGCAGCCATGCGCGCGGAGACCGTGGGCGAGATGATGCCCGGACGAATGGCCACCAGATACCGCAGGCGTTCGGTCAGCGGCACCAGCGCCGAGGCGATCACCCAGGAGTCTTCGCACGAGCGGCCGGTAGGAATCAGCACGCCGTGGTAACCCAGGCTGTCAGCGGCCTGGGCGACCTGCTTGAGGTAATTGAGGGTGACCGGCCGTGCACCTTGGGTGGTGCCCAGGTAATGGCCATCGCCGTGAGTGGGCAGAAACCAGAAAACATCCATGACAAATCCTTACGCGATTTTCAGCAGAGAAGGGGAATGCGCCGCGAACAATGGCGCTGCTCGTTCTGCCGCCAGTTGAATCCGGGCTTTCAGGAGCTCACTGGTTATTTGGTAGTCGGTGAAGTCAGCTTCGGTGGCGTACACGCCGATCGGCAGGGTCAATGCCTGGAAGAAGCTGAACAGCGGGCGCAACTGATGATCGAGCACCAGCGCATGGCGTTCGCTGCCGCCGGTCGCGGCGAGCAACACCGGGGTGTTGATCAGCGCGTTGAGGTCGACCAGGTCGAACAGGTGCTTGAGCAGGCCAGGGTAGGAGCCGCGATAGACCGGCGCCGCGACGATCAGCAGATCTGCCTGTTCAATCGCCAACAGTTGCGTTTCGACCTCGGCCGGCAACTCATCGCGCGACAGTGCACCGCCCAGTGGCCGGGCAATGTCGCCCAGTTCGATCAGGTGGGGCTGGATCGGCAGCAAGGTGGCCAGTTCGGCCAGTACCGCCTGGGTCAACACGAGGGTACGGGACGGGCGCCAGGTTCCGCCGGAGACGGCAACGACATTCAGGGGACGGGTCATGAACAGTTCCTTTATCAACAGTGGTTCATAGCAGGTGTGTGCAACGTGTTGAGCAAGAGCTGTACCAACGGGTGCAAGCCTTGATTGGCGCGGGCTGCGGCCTTGCGGGTGAAATCGGCTGCTGTTGTCTGATTGGTGATTTGTTGAATGACTGTTGCCTGGGCAACAGTTGCGTGGCGAACAGTGTCGGGCAGCTGAGAGCCATTTATAGAGGGTTACATTTATTCCGTAAATGAACGTATTTCCATATTTATAGATCTTTGGGGAATATGAGAGGGCCGCTATCGCAGGTGCCTTGGCGGTTGATAGCGACTATCACGGACGATGATTTTTCACCGGCAAAGGGCGGGAGTAGCCTGTATTCATTGACTCGAAACCACCTTTGCAGGACCGCCGCCATGAACCGATTCCTCGCTGTTTGCTTACTCGTCGTTGCCTCAGTCCTCACCGGATGTGCGACCCATGCTTCGCCCGAATTACGGCCTTACACCGCAGAAGAAACCAAACAGTTGGCCCTGGAGGCGCTGAGTCGTCGTGGCTTGTCGTTTGATGAATACCAACAGCAGCGCGCCGCACTGACCGGCCAGCCACAGAAATCCTTTGGCTTCGATCACCAGGGCGAAATGAATGCCGAACGCAGCGTGACATTGCATGGTCGTCCCAGTTGAGCCCGCGCTCAGCAGCAAAAAGCCCGAGGATTCCCTTAAGGAACCTCGGGCTTTTTGTTTGCCATGCGGGGACTTCAGCCTGTTAAGCTGAATTTCAGGAGCGTTCCTACGCACATTTAAATAAAGTGGCCCTTCTTCAATGGCATTTGATCCGGTAAACCTGACGACCTCTGTTCCGGCTGATGCCCCTGAGACGCTGTTCTCGGGAACCTGTTTTGCGAGTCTTAATTGTCATGAATAAACGTCCGCTGTATTTCGACTATGCCGCCACCACCCCGGTGGATGAGCGGGTCATCCAGGTGATGGTCGAGTGTCTGGGCTTCAACGCCAATTTCGGTAACCCCGCGTCCAGCTCCCACGCGTTCGGCCAGGCGGCCCGGCAAACGGTCGAGCAGGCGCGCCGCCAGGTGGCCGAACTGGTCGGTGCCCAACCTGAGCAAATCGTCTGGACCTCCGGCGCCACCGAATCCAACAACCTCGCCATCAAGGGCGTGGCCCAGGCGCGGGGCGTGGCAGGCGGGCATATCATCACCAGCCAGATCGAACACAAGGCCACCCTGGACACCGCCCGGCAATTGCAGGAAGCCGGCGTGGCCGTGACCTACCTGGTGCCGGACGCGCAGGGCCTGATCAGTGCCGATGCAGTGAGCCAGGCGCTGCGCGAGGACACCTTCCTGGTGTCGCTGATGCTGGTGAACAATGAACTGGGCACCGTCAACGACATCCCGGCCATCGGCGCCCGCGTGCGTGAACATGGGGCGTTGTTGCACGTGGACGCAGCGCAGGGCGCAGGCAAGATAGCGATCGACCTGGCCGAGTGGCCGGTGGATTTGATGTCGTTTTCCGCACACAAACTGTATGGCCCCAAGGGCATCGGCGCGCTGTATGTGGGGCCGCGCGCGCAGCAGAAGGTGCTGGCGCAGATCCACGGCGGTGGTCACGAAGGCGGATTGCGTTCCGGCACGCTGGCCACGCACCAGATTGCAGGCATGGGCACGGCGTTCGCCCTGGCGGCGGCATCGTTTACCGAAGATCAGGCGCTGATTGTGGCGTTGCGCCAGCGGCTGCTGGATCAGCTGGCGTCAATCGCCGGCGTGCGCCTCAACGGCAGCCCGACCCAACGTATTCCGCACACCCTCAGCCTCACGTTTGGCGAAGGTGAATTCAATGCGGCGGCGCTGAGTGCGGGCATCGCGTTTTCTGCCACCTCGGCCTGTAACTCGGCGAGCAACGCGCCCTCCCATGTGCTACTGGCGCTGGGCCATGACGCGCGCAGCGCCGGCCGCACGATTCGCTTGAGCCTGGGCCGGTTTACCACCGAGCAGGACATCGATCAGGCCGTGCAGTTGATCAAGGCCGCACTCGCCAGCGCACCGGCGTTCTGGGCGGTCTGAATTATCCATTCGCAACACATAACAATTATTCGTGGTTAGCAGGAGACACAATGAGCACGCAGCCTTTGACCCATGGAACGGTTCCCCAGCGCCTGGCGCATACCCGTGAACTGATGAGCCGCGAGGGCATTCACGCCCTGCTGGTGCCGTCGGCGGATCCGCATCTGTCTGAATACCTGCCGGGTTACTGGCAGGGACGCCAATGGTTGTCGGGGTTCCATGGCTCGGTGGGAACGCTGATTGTGACCGCAGACTTTGCCGGCGTCTGGGCGGACAGCCGCTATTGGGAACAGGCCACCAAGGAACTCAAGGGCAGCGGCATCGAATTGGTGAAGCTGCAACCGGGCCAGCCTGGTCCATTGGAGTGGCTGGCGGAGCAAACCCCGGAAGGTGGGGTGGTGGCGGTGGACGGCGCGGTGATGGCGGTGGCGTCAGCACGGACCCTGGGCGGCAAGCTGGCCGAGCGCGGCGCAACGCTGCGTACCGACATCGACCTGCTCGATGAAGTCTGGCAAGACCGCCCGGCGCTGCCGAACCAGCCGATCTATCAACACCTGCCGCCGCAGGCCACGGTGAACCGCGGTGAGAAACTCGCCGCGCTGCGTGCCAGCTTGAAGGAGAAGGGCGCCGACTGGCACTTCATCGCCACCCTGGATGATATTGCCTGGCTGTTCAACTTGCGCGGCGGTGACGTTTCGTTCAACCCGGTGTTTGTATCCTTTGCGTTGATCAATCAACAACAGGCCACCTTGTTCGTGGCGCTGAGCAAGGTCGATGCCGAACTGCGGGCGGTGCTGGAGCAGGACGGCGTAACCTTGCGTGACTACAGCGAAGTGGCTGATGCACTGCGCGCCGTGCCGTCGGGTGCCAGTGTGCAGGTCGATCCCGCGCGTGTGACCGCAGGTTTGCTGGAAAACCTGGACGCTGGCGTCAAGCTGATCGAAGGGCTCAACCCGACCACGCTGGCCAAGTCGCGCAAGAGCCTGGCCGACGCGGAACACATCCGCCAGGCCATGGAGCAGGACGGCGCAGCGCTGTGCGAGTTTTTCGCCTGGCTGGACAGCGCGCTGGGGCGCGAACGCATCACTGAACTGACCATTGACGAACACCTGACCGCCGCGCGTAGCCGTCGCCCGGGTTATGTGTCGCTGAGTTTCAATACTATCGCCGCGTATAACGCCAATGGTGCGATGCCGCATTACCACGCGACTGAAGAAGAGCACGCGCTGATCGAAGGCGATGGTTTGCTGTTGATCGATTCGGGTGGCCAGTACCTGGGGGGCACCACCGATATCACGCGGATGGTGCCTATCGGTACACCCAGCGAAGAACAAAAGCGCGATTGCACCCGGGTGTTGAAAGGGGTGATTGCCTTGTCCCGTGCGCATTTTCCCAAGGGCATTCTTTCGCCGCTGCTGGATTCGATTGCGCGTGCGCCGATCTGGGCTGAAGGCGTGGACTACGGCCACGGTACCGGGCACGGCGTGGGTTATTTCCTCAACGTGCACGAAGGTCCGCAAGTGATCGCCTACCAGGCGGCCACGGCGCCGCAAACCGCGATGCAACCGGGCATGATCACCTCGATTGAGCCGGGTACTTATCGTCCGGGACGTTGGGGCGTGCGGATCGAGAACCTGGTGTTGAACCGTGAAGCGGGCAAGACCGAGTTCGGTGAGTTCCTCAAGTTCGAAACCCTGACCTTGTGCCCGATCGATACTCGTTGCCTGGAGCCGTCGCTGCTGACGGCGGATGAGCGTGAGTGGTTCAACGGCTACCACAGCGAGGTGCGCGAGCGGCTGAGCCCGTTGCTCAATGGCGCGGCACTCGAGTGGTTGCAGGTGCGTACCGCGGCTATTTGATCGGTTGCAGTCCAGGCGCTCGGCCAAGGCGTCGGCTATGTAGTCGACTAACGCCTTGAGCCGGGCGACTGGCGCCGATTGGGCGGGAGCGCTTGGCGATCGAGATTCAACTCAAGGCTTCGCGCACAAACTCCAGACGGTCCTGGCCGAAAAATAGCTGGTTGCCTACAAACAGGCTGGGCGCACCGAACACGCCGCGTTGAACGGCTTGCTCGGTTTTGGCCTTGAGGGCGGCTTTTACGCTTTCGTCATTGGCCAAGGCCAGTATCTCCTGCGGCTCAAAGCCGTGTTCGCTGAGCACCGTGGCCACGACGGCGGGATCTCCCAAGTGGCGACCCTCTGCCCACAGCGCGCGAAACAGGCAACCCACCAAATCGTCGAAGCGTTCGGGCTGGTGCAGTTGCACGCCGGTGACAGCGCGCATCAGCACCAGGGTATTGATGGGAAAGTGCGGGTTGAACTTGAGCGTGACGTTGTAGCGTTGGGCGTAACGAGCCAGGTCGTCGAACATATAGCGTCCCTTGGCGGGGACGGTGATCGGCGAGGCGTTTCCGGTGGCCTTGAACACGCCGCCCAATAACATCGGTTGATACACCAACTCTGCGCCGGTAGCTGCGCACAGGGCCGGGAGCTGGGTATAGGCCAGGTAGGTGGCAGGGCTGCCGAGATCAAAGAAGAACTCCAGGGTTTTACTCATGGTCGCTGCTCGCTGATTATTGTTGTGGGGGCGTGCTTACCAGGGTTCATTCCAGGGGCGCAGGTCCAGCTCGAACGTCCAGGCGTCGCGCGGTTGGCTGTGCAGGAACCAATAGTTGTCGGCGATGTGCTCGGGGTTGAGAATGCCGTCCTGATCCTTGAGCGCGTATTTCTGCGGGAAATTGTCGCGAATGAAGTCTGTGTCGATGGCGCCATCAACCACGATATGAGCGACATGGATATTCATCGGCCCCAGCTCCCGCGCCATGCTTTGCGCAAGCGCGCGGATCCCGTGCTTTGCGCCTGCAAATGCGGCAAAGCCGGCGGCCCCGCGCAGGCCGGCAGTCGCGCCGGTGAACAGGATGGTGCCGCGATGGCGGGTGACCATGCGCTTGGCCACCTCACGTGCATTGAGGAACCCGGAGAAACAGGCCATTTCCCAGATCTTGAAATACTTGCGTGCGGTTTCTTCAAGGATGCTGCAGGGCACATTGGCGCCGATGTTGAAAACGAAGGCTTCAATCGGGCCCAGTTGCGTTTCAATCTGTTCGATCAGCGCGATCACGTCTTCTTCTTTTCGTGCATCGCACGCAAAGCCATGCGCTTCGCCACCCGCTGCCTGGATGCTATCGACCAGAGGCTGCAATTTGTCGGCGGTGCGGCGGGTGACACAGGCGACGTAGCCTTCACGGGCAAAGCGCTTGGCAATGGCACCACCGGTTGCGTCTCCGGCGCCGACTACCAATACGATTTTCTTGTTGTGCGTCATGGGAACTCCGTTGGCTCGAATGTCGAACAGGAGTCTAGTCGCAGTGTCGCAAAAGGGCGGGTGGGTAGTGGGTGTTTGATATGAGCAGTCGGAGGGGGACTGCTCGGTCAATCACTTGCAAATGACGATCATGCTCCGGCTGGTGTAGCCCGCAGGGTTGAGGCCGAAGGGGTAATCCCCAGGTTCCTCTGAATTGTCACCGGACTTGGCGATCACCCGGTAGCCCTTGGCTCCGCACGAGTTGGTTGCGCTGGTGTAGCACTGGTCCCAGGAGGAAGACAGTCCGGAACAGTTGATATGCAGCCCTTTTTTGCCCCGCTTCACTTCTGTCTTGGTGGTCGCGGCACAGCCACCGATGGCCACGACCATTAACAGTATCAAAATTCGCTTCATTCCTATCCTTAATAGCCGCTTCCGCAATGCTTGAAGCCGGCTCTACTCGCTCTCGAGTCTAGCGTTCGTGCTGTCCCTGTCGACGTTCTCCATGAATGACATTCGTTTACGGCTTAAACATGGCTTAAATGAGCGGTAAATGCCAGAGCTACATTCAAAGAAGCGTCAATCCGCTGGAACCAGCGGCTTTGACTCCTTGCGCATCGTCACGGTGGCACCCACGGAGGCCAGGATGATGCAGGTGATGGCCAGCCATTGCGCCAAGGTCAGGTGCTCGTGCAGGAAAAGCAGGCCGGAAAGCGCGCCAAATGCGGGTTCGATGCTCATGAGCGTGCCGAAGGTGCGGGCGGGGAGGCGGGTCAGCGCGACCATCTCCAGGGTGTAAGGCAGGGCGGTGGACAGAATGGCGACGCCGATGGCGACAGGGATCAGGGCCGGGGTCAGCAATGCAGCGCCCGCGTGCACAATCCCGATAGGTGCCACAAACAAGGCGGCGATCATCACACCGAGGGCGGCGGTCTGTACGCCATTGTCATTGCCTGCCTTCTGGCCGAACAGAATATAGAGGGCCCAGCAGACACCCGCCCCCAGAGCGTAGGCTGCGCCGAGCAAGTCGATGCCGCTGCTGGCGTCCCCCATGGGAATCAACAAGAGCAGGCCGATGACCGCGAGGGCAATCCAGAGGAAATCCACCGCTCTGCGCGATGCGTAAATCGCTACTGCCAGCGGTCCGGTGAATTCCAGGGCAACGGCAATCCCCAGGGGTACGCTGCGCAATGACATATAGAAGAGGAAATTCATGCCACCCAGGGCCATCCCGTAGACGATCACCGTGCGCAGGGACTTGGCGGTCAGCTTGGCGCGCCACGGGCGTAAGAGAAGCAGCATGATCACGCTGGCGAAAATCAGGCGCAGGGTGGTCGTGCCCTGGGCGCCAACAATTGGAAACATGCTCTTGGCCAGCGAGGCGCCGGACTGGATGGAAGCCATGGCGATCAACAGCAGGCCGACAGGAAACAATGCCGAGGCCAGGCTGCGGGGAGAGGTGGTCATTGGGGATGTTCGTCCGAGGTCGTATTAAGAGAAACGCAAGCAGCTATGATGCTTAAGTGTTGAGGGTTGAGCAATATATTGCTCAATTATTCCGCTGATGATCTCTATATAGCCTCAAACCGGAGGTTTTCCGGCTTCTTGATAGAAAATCCAAATTAAGGGTTGACGGCAGATTCTGGAAGTCTATAATTCGCCCCACTTCCGGCGCAGTCGAAACGGAAAACTCCTTGGTAAACAAAGAGTTACGCGAGATTCGACAGCGGCTTGCTTCAGTTCATCGAAGCCCAGAAGGAGTTGGTAGAGCAGTGTTGTTTGGCTCTGTTAACGTTTCGATCTTCTCGGTCGAAAGCGGAGAAAAAGAGGTGTTGACAGCAGCGTGTAACGCTGTAGAATTCGCCTCCCGCTAACGAGAGATCGGAAGCGCAAGTGGTTGAAGTTGTTGAAGAAATCTTCGAAAACTTCTGAAAATAATCACTTGACA